>NZ_JABMCU010000338.1:0-1709 GCF_013179605.1 Enterobacter sp. CM29
GGGGCACATTCAGCGGCAAAAAATTGACCTCGCGCCGATACAGAATTTCCTGAGCGGGACGGTGATGCCGGTGTTTGGCGACGATCCCCGAAGCCAGAATAAGAAAGTCTTCAGCGCCACCCCGCTGCGACAGGACGGCGAGCTGAAGGGGTATCTGTACATTATTTTGCAGGGGGAGGAGTCCAACGCGCTGGCGGAGATGGCCTGGCACAAAGCGCTCTGGAGTACGGCGCTGTGGTCGATGCTGCTGGTGGCGCTGTTTGGTCTGCTGGCCGGGCTGCTGCTCTGGTACTGGGTGACGCGCCCGGTTAAACAGCTCACGCTGGACGTAGCCGGGCTGGAGCAGGACAGCATCAGCGCGATTAAGCAGCTGGCGGCCCAGCCGCTCGAGCCTGCCGGCCTGGATGAAGTGGCGATCCTGCGCAATACCTTTATCGAGCTGGCGCGCAAAATCACCTCTCAGTGGGATCGGCTGGCCGACAGCGACCGCCAGCGCCGGGAGTTTATCGCCAACATTTCGCACGACTTACGCACCCCGTTGACGTCGCTGCTGGGTTATCTGGAAACGCTGTCGCTGAAATCCGCCACGCTGTCGCCGCAGGAGCATCAGCAGTACCTCGCTACCGCGCTGCGTCAGGGGCAAAAGGTACGCCATCTGTCGCAGCAGCTGTTCGAGCTGGCGCGTCTTGAGCACGGCGGCATCAAGCCCCAGCGCGAGCGTTTTGCCATGGCTGAATTGATTTCCGACGTGGCGCAGAAGTTTGAACTTACCGCCCGCACGCGCGAGGTGAACCTGCGTATTGATGTGCCGGGGCGATTGCCGCTGGTGAACGCCGACGTGTCGATGATCGAACGCGTGGTCACTAATCTTCTGGATAACGCCATCCGTCATACGCCGAGCGGCGGAGAAATTCGTCTGGCGGTCTGGCAGGAGAACGAACGACTTCAGGTCGAAGTGGCAGACAATGGTACGGGCGTAGATGCCTCGCTGCGCGACGATTTGTTCCAGCGACCGTCAGCGTTAAATCCTCAGGCGTCGCGGGAGAACCGTGGGGGATTAGGGCTGTTAATCGTGAAGAGAATGCTGGAGCTGCACGGTGGCGGGATCAGGCTGATGGAGTCCGTGAGCGGGGCGCGGTTCAGGTTCTTTGTGCCGCTATGAGAAATTGCCGGGTGGCGCTGCGCTTTCCCGGCCTACAGACCACCCCCGTAGGCCAGACCACCCGGCAAAAAGAGATTACTGCGGGAACCACTGCTCGCTGATTATCTGGTATGTGCCGTCAGCTTTGATCGCTTTCAGCGCGCCGTTCAGTTTTTCCAGCAGGGCTTTGTTATCCGGACGTACCGCGATGCCGAGGCCGGTACCAAAGTATTGCGGATCGGTCACTTTCTCCGTCGCTGTACCCAGCTGCGGATTGGTTTTCAGCCACTCATTCACGACCGCGGTGTCGCCAAATACGCCATCGATACGGCCATTTTTCAGGTCGATAATTGCGTTCTGGTAGCTGTCATAGGCCACGGTTTTCACTTCAGGATGCTTGTCCTGGAGATATTTCTGGTGCGTGGTGCCGTTTTCCATGCCGATGCGCTTGCCTTTCAGTTCGTCGAAAGACTTATAAGCCCCTTTCTTCGCAATCACTACCGCAGAGTTCGCGTAGTACGGGTCGGTGAACGCGACCTGCTTGCTGCGCTCTGGGGTGATATCCATG
>NZ_JABMCU010000339.1:0-1653 GCF_013179605.1 Enterobacter sp. CM29
AGATTGTGCGTGAGGCAGTGCTGAATGCGATTAAACATGCCGACGCCAGCGAGATTGTGGTCAGCTGCGTCACCACCGCGGACGGTACTCACACGGTCACGATCCGTGACAACGGTATTGGTATCGGCGACGCCAGTGAACCGCCGGGGCATTACGGGCTGAATATCATGCGCGAACGCGCGGGACGGCTCGGCGGAACATTACACTTTTCTCAGCCGCCACAGGGCGGTACACAGGTCAGCGTGACGTTCCGGACACCTGCGGCGCAGGCTGAAAAATAGCGGGAAAGAAGGCGCGCTGAAAAAAGCGCATGATAATTTACATTATCTCCTTTATTTCTCCACGTTTGACCTGGGCCTTACCGCTAAAGTTAGGCGGGCAATAAACAATAATGACGTGCAGCAAAACGAGGTCACATTTTAATGGCGAATTTTTTCATCGATCGCCCCATTTTTGCCTGGGTGCTAGCAATCCTGTTGTGTCTGACGGGTGTCCTGGCGATTACTTCCCTTCCTGTTGAGCAATACCCCGACCTCGCCCCCCCTAACGTGCGTATCACGGCGAACTACCCTGGCGCCTCGGCACAGACGCTGGAAAATACCGTCACGCAGGTTATCGAGCAGAACATGACGGGTCTTGATAACCTGATGTACATGTCCTCGCAGAGCAGCGCCACGGGCCAGGCGACGGTAACCCTGAGCTTTACGGCGGGCACGGATCCGGACGAAGCGGTGCAGCAGGTGCAAAACCAGCTGCAATCGGCCCTGCGTAAACTGCCTCAGGCGGTGCAGAACCAGGGGGTGACCGTGCGTAAGACCGGTGACACCAATATTTTGACCATCGCGTTTGTTTCAACCGATGGCTCGATGGATAAGCAGGACATCGCGGACTACGTCGCCAGTAATATTCAGGACCCGCTCAGCCGTATCAACGGCGTGGGTGATATCGACGCCTACGGCTCGCAGTATTCCATGCGTATCTGGCTGGATCCCAACAAGCTGAACAGCGTGCAGATGACCGCCAAAGATGTCACCGACGCTATCGAATCGCAGAACGCTCAGATTGCCGTGGGGCAGCTCGGTGGTACGCCGTCCGTGGATAACCAGGCACTTAACGCCACCATCAACTCCCAGTCGCTGCTCCAGACGCCTGAACAGTTCCGCAATATTACTCTGCGCGTGAATCAGGATGGTTCCGAAGTGCGTCTGGGGGATGTCGCCACCGTGGAAATGGGGGCGGAAAAATATGACTACCTGAGCCGCTTTAACGGCAATGCTGCGTCCGGCCTGGGGGTGAAACTGGCCTCCGGCGCTAACGAAATGGCGACCGCGCAGCGGGTGTTAGAGCGTCTGGATGAGCTGTCGCATTACTTCCCGCACGGACTGGAGTACAAAGTCGCCTACGAAACCACCTCATTCGTAAAAGCCTCCATCGAAGATGTGGTGAAAACCCTGCTCGAAGCTATCGCGCTGGTGTTCCTCGTGATGTACCTGTTCCTGCAAAACTTCCGCGCCACGCTGATCCCCACCATTGCGGTGCCGGTGGTGTTGCTGGGAACCTTTGCGGTGCTGTATGCCTTCGGTTACAGCATCAACACCCTGACCATGTTTGCCATGGTGCTGGCCATCGGCCTGCTGGTGGATGATGCCATCG
>NZ_JABMCU010000034.1:0-27234 GCF_013179605.1 Enterobacter sp. CM29
AGGCGCGGTGCAGCATCGCCAGCGAGTACACGGAGGCGAACACCAGACCAAAGGTGGAGATGACGGTAATCATCGGAACCACTTTGAAGCTGCCGAACAGAATCATAAATTCGCCAACGAAGTTACCGGTACCTGGCATACCCAGGGTGGCAACCGCGAAGAACATGGAGAGTGCAGGCAGCCATTTCATTTTGCCCCACAGGCCGCCCATCATACGCATGTCGCGGGTATGCAGACGTTCGTACAGCTGACCACACAGGATGAAGAGACCGGCAGCGGACAGGCCGTGCGCAATCATCTGGATCACCGCGCCCTGGTACGCCAGCTGGCTACCGGTGTAGATGGCAATCAGTACGAAGCCCATGTGGGAAACGGAGGTGTAAGCAATCAGACGTTTGATGTCGTACTGCGTGAAGGCCATCCATGCACCGTAGAAGATACCGATCACGCCAAGCCACATGGCAATCGGCGCAAACTCTGCGGAGGCGTTCGGGAACAGCGGCAGGGAGAAACGCAGCAGACCGTAGGCCGCCGTTTTCAGCAAGATACCCGCCAGGTCAACGGAACCCGCCGTTGGCGCCTGAGAGTGCGCGTCCGGCAGCCAGCCGTGCAGCGGAACCACCGGCATTTTCACCGCGAAGGCGATGAAGAAGCCGAGCATCAGCAGGTATTCCACGCCGTGGGACATCGGGGTCTTCAGCAGATCTTCATAGTTGAAGGTCCAGACGCCGGTGGCGTTGTAATGCACAAACACCAGCGCCAGGATGGCAATCAACATCACCAGACCGCTCGCCTGGGTGTAGATGAAGAACTTGGTGGCCGCCGTGATACGCGTTTTACCGTCGGATGCCTTGTGGCCCCACAGCGCGATCAGGAAGTACATCGGCACCAGCATCATCTCCCAGAAGAAGAAGAACAGGAACATGTCGATGGCCAGGAACACGCCGATAACGCCGCCCAGGATCCACATCAGGTTCAGGTGGAAGAAGCCCTGGTATTTTTCGATTTCTCGCCAGGAGCAGAGTACCGCCAGAACGCCGAGCAGACCGGTCAGCACGACCATCAGCAGCGACAGACCGTCAATCGCAAGGTGGATCGTGATACCGAAACGTGGGATCCACGGCAGAATGAACTCAGACTGCCACTGCGGAAGGCCCGCAGACTGGGTCAATGAGTAGCCACCCTGCAACCACAGTTGCAGGCCAAGCGCGAGCGTCAATCCCATGGTGATCAGCGCGATCCAGCGCGGCATCTTCACGCCAAAGCGTTCAGTCTGCCAGCACAGGAAGCCGCCGATGAAGGGAATTAATATTAGCCAGGGTAATAACATGGCGATTTTTATTCCTTGTTAAAGTCCCTCAGGGACCGATTTTCAACGAATTCGACAAAATTCACGTGTTAGTGCGGTTTGTGGTGTCGGGTGACGCTCACGCTTACCCGACCTACGGTCTCGTAGGCCCGGTAAGCGCAGCGCCACCGGGCAAAAACCACTATCGCAACACCATCAGCAGCGCCAGCACGACAACCGCACCGATGCTCATGGATGCCACATACCAGCGCAGATAGCCGTTCTCGCTGTACAGCAGGCCTTTACCTGCAAAGCGAGAGAGGATCGCCGGGATATTCATCAGGCTGTTCAGCGGATCGCGCTTCAACAGCCACGCAATGCCCAGGAACGGCTTCACGAAGATCATGTCGTACAGCCAGTCGAAGCCCCATGCGTTGTACCACCAGGTGCCCAGCAGACGGCCCGGCGCGCTGTTGGCAACGGCAGTCACCAGCGTGCGTTTGCCCAGCCACAGCCATGCGGCAATCAGGATGCCCGCGATAGCCACAACGCCGGAGGTGATTTCAAGCGTCAGAACGCGACCGTGCTCAAGCTCGGTTGTTGCCGGCAGTACGCCCTGCAACGGTGGCACAATCATCGCGCCAACGAAGGTGGAGAGTACCAGCAGCACAATCAGCGGCAGGTGGTGGGTAATCCCCTTCCCTGCGTGGGCGTGAATTTGTTCTTTACCGTGGAAGACGATGAAAATCATACGGAAGGTGTACAGGGAAGTCATAAACGCACCGACCAGACCCGCAACCATCAGATTGATATGACCATTCGCCATGGCGCCCGCCAGGATTTCATCCTTACTGAAGAAGCCTGCGGTAATCAGCGGCAGTGCCGCCAGCGCCGCGCCGCCTACCAGGAAGCAGATATAGACCAGCGGGATGGACTTACGCAGTCCGCCCATTTTGAAGATATTCTGCTCGTGGTGGCAGGCCAGGATCACCGAACCGGATGAGAGGAACAGCAGCGCTTTAAAGAACGCGTGCGTCATCAGGTGGAAAATGGCTGCGTCCCACGCCTGAACGCCCAGCGCCAGGAACATGTAACCAATCTGGCTCATGGTGGAGTACGCGAGAACGCGTTTGATGTCGGTCTGCACCAGTGCGGCAAAGCCTGCCAGCACCAGCGTAACCGCACCGACGATACCCACCAGATGCAGAATTTCCGGGGTCATCAGGAACAGGCCATGGGTACGCGCAATCAGGTAGACACCGGCGGTGACCATGGTCGCAGCGTGGATCAGCGCGGAGACAGGGGTTGGACCCGCCATCGCGTCGGCAAGCCATGTCTGCAACGGCAGCTGTGCGGATTTACCCACAGCACCACCCAGCAGCATCAGCGTTGCCCACCACAGCATGTTGTTGCCTGCTTCGAAGTGCGCTGGCGCCAGTTCCACCATTTCGCGGAAGTTCAGCGTGCCCAGTTCGTTGTAGAGAATGAACAGCGCGAAAGCGAGGAAGACGTCACCCACGCGGGTCACGACGAACGCTTTCATGGCCGCTGCGCCATTCTTCGGATCGGTGTAGTAGAAACCGATCAGCAGGTAAGAGCACAGACCCACGCCTTCCCAGCCCAGATACATCAGCAGCAGGTTATCGGCCAGCACCAGAACCACCATGCTGGCGATAAACAGGTTGGTGTAGGCGAAGAAGCGGGAGTATCCCTCTTCACCGCGCATATACCAGGAGGCGAACATGTGGATCAGGAAGCCCACGCCGGTGACCACGGAGAGCATGGTCAGAGACAGACCATCCAGCACCAGGTTGAAACCGATGTTGAAGTTACCGACCGACATCCAGTTCCACAGCGGCACGCTGTAGGCCTGACGTCCATTGTTAAAGAAATCGATACCCGCATACGCTGTCACCAGCGCAGCCAGACCGATTGAGCCAATGCCCACAGTGGCAGACAGATTCTCAGACCAGCGGCCGCGAGAAAATGCCAGCAGCACGAAGCCAATCAGCGGAAAAATAATGGTTAAGGCAAGCATGTTCATCCACGCAACTCACTTACTGAATCTATGTTCAGGTTCTGGCGGCGACGATGGAGCTGCAGCAACAGCGCCAGGCCAATACTCGCTTCGGCAGCCGCGAGGCTGATGGCGAGAATGTACATCACCTGACCGTCGGCCTGGCCCCAGTAGCTACCGGCGACCACAAAGGCCAGCGCGGAAGCGTTGATCATGATTTCCAGACCGATCAGCATAAACAGCAGATTGCGGCGGATAACCAGACCGGTTAAGCCCAGAACGAACAAAATCGCAGCGAGGATCAGTCCATGTGTTAAGGGGATCATGCGCGCTCCTCCGTTTTTCTTTTCGCACGGTCATCAGTGCGGTTGCTCAGCACCTCACCCACACGTTCTTCGCGACCGACGTGGAAGGCAACAACCAGGCCCGCCAGCAGCAGCATAGAGGCCAGTTCAACCGCCAGAACGTACGGACCAAACAGCGCAATACCAACAGCCTTGGCGCTGATTGGCGTGCCGTCAATGCCCTGGTCGTTAACGCCCAGAATAGCGTAAACAATCACCACCAGCATGATGGCCGACAAAATTGCCGGGCCAATCCACACCTGCGGTTTTAACCATTGACGTTCCTGCTCAATTTCAGAGCCGCCCAGGTTGAGCATCATCACCACGAACACGAACAGCACCATAATGGCACCCGCGTAGACGATAATTTCCAGCGCACCGGCAAAATGCGCGCCCAGCGCAAAGAACACCCCGGAAATAGCCAGCAGCGAAATGATTAAATACAGCAACGCATGCACCGGATTGGTGTGCGTGATCACTCGCAGCGTAGCCAGGATGGCGATAAGGCCACAGATATAAAAAGCGAATTCCATTGCCCTCTCCTTACGGTAACAGGCTCTTGACGTCGATAGGCTTAGCTTCGTTCTCTGCTTCGCCCTTATCTTTGCCGTCGATTGCCATACCCGCCATCCGGTAGAAGTTATATTCCGGGTATTTGCCCGGACCGGAAATCAGCAGATCCTCTTTCTCGTACACCAGGTCCTGACGCTTGTACTCACCCAGCTCGAAGTCTGGAGTCAGCTGAATCGCCGTGGTTGGGCACGCTTCTTCACACAGACCGCAGAAAATGCAGCGTGAGAAGTTGATGCGGAAGAACTCAGGGTACCAGCGGCCGTCCACCGTCTCGGCTTTCTGCAGAGAGATACAGCCTACCGGACACGCTACCGCACACAGGTTACAGGCTACGCAGCGCTCGGAACCGTCCGGGTCGCGCGTCAGCACGATACGGCCACGGTAGCGCGGCGGCAGATATACCGGCTCTTCCGGATACATCCGGGTTTCGCGTTTGGCAAACGCGTGCAGGCCGATCATCCAGATACTGCGTACCTGGGTGCCAAAGCCTACGAGTAATTCTTTTAAGGTCATGATCTCAAAGCCCCTTATGGCTGCTGCCAGAGAATGACAGCCGCCGTTACCAACAAGTTGACGAGCGTCAGCGGCAGGCACACTTTCCAGCCGAAGGACATTACCTGGTCATAACGCGGACGCGGTAAGGACGCACGAATCAAAATGAACATCATCATGAAGAACGCGGTTTTCAGCGCGAACCAGATGAACGGCGGTAAGAACGGGCCATGCCAGCCACCAAAGAACAGCGTTACCATCAACGCGGAAATGGTGACGATACCGATGTACTCGCCCACGAAGAACAGACCGAATTTCATACCGGAATATTCAATGTGGTAACCGTCGGCCAGTTCCTGTTCGGCTTCTGGCTGGTCAAACGGGTGACGGTGACACACCGCCACGCCCGCGATAGCAAAGGTCACAAAACCAAAGAACTGCGGGATAACGTTCCAGATGTCGGCCTGGTTGTTGACGATGTCGGTCATGTTGAATGAACCGGCCTGCGCCACCACGCCCATCAGGGAGAGCCCCAGGAACACTTCGTAGCTCAGCGTCTGCGCGGAAGCACGCATCGCACCCAGCAGCGAGTATTTGTTGTTACTGGACCAGCCTGCGAACAGCACCGCGTACACCGCGAGGCCTGCCATCATCAGGAAGAACAGAATGCCGATGTTCAGGTCAGCCACCACCCAGGTCGGGCTGACGGGAACGATAGCAAACGCCAGCAGCAGCGAGGTAAAGGCGATCATCGGCGCCAGCGTAAAGATCACGCGGTCCGAGAAGCGCGGAACCCAGTCCTCTTTAAAGAACATCTTGATCATGTCCGCCACCAGCTGGAGTGAACCACCCCAGCCCACGCGGTTCGGTCCGTAACGGTTCTGGAACAGACCGAGCAGACGACGTTCACCAAAGCTCATGAACGCGCCGCAGGTGACGACCACCAGCAGAATGACGACCGCTTTCAGAATGCTCAGCAGGATGTCGATAAGATCCGGCGTTAACCAACTCATGCTTTTGCCTCCTGAAGGTTATCAAGATGCGCACCCGCCAGGACCGGCGCGATGCCAGGCATACCCATCGGCAGACCCACCTGCCCTGCTGACAGGCTTTCAGAAATAATCAGCGGCAGGCTGATTGTCTGGCCGTCGTAGCTAAAGGCAATGTTCGCACCCGCGTTAACGCCAAGCTTCGCGGCATCCGCCGGGTTGAGCTTGATGTACGGCTGCGGCATACGCTGCTGGAATACCGGAGAACGCTGGGACATTTCGTCGCTACCGAACAGATGGTAGTACGGCGCAATACGCCAGTGGCCTTCCTGAGCCTGGAAACGTTCCGGAACGGTAGAGAAGAAGTCCAGACCGGTTTCGGAGGCTTCAATCAGACGCACGCCCGGATCGCCGTGGCGCAGATGACCACCCACTTCAGCCTGGAATTTGTTCCATGCCTGTGGGGAGTTCCAGCCCGGTGCCCATGCAAACGGGATTTGCGAACGCGGCGCAGACGGCTGGTTGTTCCCTTCCATCGAGAAGGCGAACATGGTGTCTTTATCCTGCGGCTGACGCGGTTCGTGCACGCTGATATTGGCACGCATCGCAGTACGACCGCTGTAGCGGTGCGGCTCACGCGCCAGTTTCTGGCCGCGAATACGGAAGCTTGCGTCAGGCGCGGCGTCTTTAATGCCCGCCAGCTGAGGCAGTTTCTCAACAACCGCGTCGATAACGTGGTCGAGCTGCGTCCAGTCCACTTCACGGCTCTGCACGGTGCTGTGCAGAGAGTGCAGCCAGCGCCAGCTTTCCAGCATCACGGTGTTGCTGTCGTAGTAGGCCGGGTCATAAACCTGGAAGAAGCGCTGTGCGCGGCCTTCGTTGTTGATCACCGTCCCGTCGCTTTCTGCGAAGCTTGCAGCAGAGAGCACCAGGTGTGCTTTGTCCATGATCGCGGTGCGCTGATGGTCGATAACCATCACCAGCGGTGCTTTGGAGAGCGCGGCGTCAACGCGAGCGGCGGAAGCGTGGCGATGCAGGTCATTTTCCAGCACTACCACCGCATCAGCAGAACCGGATTCCAGTTCGCTTAACGCTTCTTCCAGCGAGCCGCCGCCAATCATGCCCAGTCCGATGCTGTTCACCGCACGGGCAATCATGGTCACACCGACGTCAGCGCCACGGCCCTTCAGGGCTTTGGCAACGTTCGCTGCGGCCTGAATGATTTCAGCGCTACCGGCGTTGGTACCGGAAATAATCAGAGGTTTCTTCGCCCCCGCCAGCGCCTGAGCAATCACGTCGACCTTGTTCTGCAGGTCGCGATCCAGTTCAACGGCCGGCGAGTTGCTGTCCAGCGCGTGGGCAATGGCAAAGCCGAGGCGCGCCTGATCTTCAACCGGTGCGCAGTAGGTCCACGCGGCGATATCGTCCAGACGGGTGTTGTCGACGTTAGTCACAAACAGAGGATGCTTCGCGCGCTGGCCGATGTTGAGGATCGCCGCAATCTGCCAGTCAGCCACTTTCTGCGCCGCTGCCATTTCACGTGCTTTACCCTTCACCGCCTGACGAACCGCCAGAGCCGCGCGTGCGCCGGTCTGCGTCAGGTCTTCCCCGAGCACCAGAACCGCATCATAGGATTCGATTTCGCGCAGCGCAGGCGTATGTACACCGCCTTCACGCAGCACTTTCAGCACCAGTTGCAGACGTTCCTGCTCGCCATGGGCGATACCGGTATAGAAGTTTTCCGCCCCAACCAGCTCGCGCAGCGCGAAGTTGCTTTCGATGCTGGCGCGCGGGGAGCCGATGCCGATCACTTTCTTCGACTGACGCAGAATATCTGCCGCGCCCTGCATCGCCTGTTCAGCGTTGAGGGTAATGACGTCGTCGCCACGGCGCTGAACCGGCTGACGCGGACGGTCTTTCAGGTTCACATAACCATAGCCAAAACGACCGCGATCGCAGAGGAAGTAGTGGTTAACGGTACCGTTGTAACGGTTTTCGATACGACGCAGTTCACCGTAACGTTCACCCGGGCTGGTGTTACAGCCGAGGGAGCACTGCTGGCAGATGCTTGGCGCAAACTGCATGTCCCATTTACGGTTGTAACGCTCGGAGTGGGTTTTATCCGTGAACACGCCGGTCGGGCAGATTTCTACCAGGTTACCGGAGAATTCGCTTTCAAGCGTACCGTCTTCCGGACGACCAAAGTAAACGTTGTCATGCGCGCCATACACGCCCAGATCCTGACCGTCTGCATAATCTTTGTAGTAACGCACGCAGCGGTAGCAGGCGATGCAGCGGTTCATTTCGTGAGAGATGAACGGCCCCAGATCCTGATTTCGGTGGGTACGCTTGGTAAAGCGATAGCGACGGAAGCTGTGACCAGTCATGACGGTCATATCCTGAAGGTGGCAGTTACCACCCTCCTCACACACCGGACAGTCGTGTGGGTGGTTGGTCATCAACCACTCCACTACGCTTTCGCGGAACTGTTTGGCTTCTTCGTCATCAATCGAAATAAAAGTGCCTTCGGTGGCTGGCGTCATACAGGACATCACCAGTCGACCACGCGTGTCTTCCGCGTTTTGATATTGCTTCACCGCACACTGGCGGCAAGCACCGACGCTGCCCAGCGCCGGATGCCAGCAAAAGTACGGAATATCGAGGCCAAGAGACAGACAAGCTTCCAGCAGGTTGTCCGCCCCGTTGACTTCGTATTCTTTGCCGTCTACATGAATCGTAGCCATTAGCATGCTTCCAGTTGGCTCGGCCGAAACCGAGCGTTAATCAAAATTCTGTTTTTACCAGCGTGCTTTCAGCAGGTTCGGCTGAATACCATTGATAGAATGGGTATTGCTGAACGGCTGCTTGATGCCTGCTTCGAATTCGTCGCGGAAATATTTAATCGCGCTCTGCAGCGGCTCGACGGCACCCGGTGCGTGGGCACAGAAGGTTTTACCTGGCCCTAAGAATCGACACAGTTGCTCAAGTGTCTCGATATCGCCAGGCTGGCCTTCGCCACGTTCGATAGCGCGCAGGATCTTCACGCTCCACGGCAGACCGTCACGGCATGGTGTACACCAGCCGCAGGACTCGCGGGCGAAGAACTCTTCCAGGTTACGCACCAGGGATACCATGCCGATCTCGTGGTCGACGGCCATCGCCAGCGCGGTACCCAGACGGCTGCCTGCTTTACCAATGCTTTCGAACTCCATTGGCAGGTCAAGGTGGGCTTCGGTTAAGAAGTCTGTCCCTGCCCCACCCGGCTGCCAGGCTTTGAATTTCAGGCCATCGCGCATGCCGCCGGCGTAGTCTTCAAGAATTTCACGTGCGGTGGTGCCGAACGGCAGCTCCCAGACGCCAGGATTCTTCACGCGACCTGAGAAGCCCATCAGCTTGGTACCGGCATCTTTACTTGATGAGATGCCCTGATACCACTCCACGCCGTTCGCAAGGATAGCCGGAACGTTACACAGGGTTTCGACGTTGTTTACACAGGTCGGTTTACCCCACACGCCGGAGCTTGCCGGGAACGGTGGCTTGGAGCGCGGGTTCGCGCGGCGGCCTTCCAGGGAGTTAATCAGCGCGGTTTCTTCACCGCAGATATAACGCCCGGCACCGGTGTGCACGAACAGCTCGAAGTCAAACCCGGTGCCCAGGATGTTTTTACCCAGCAGTCCGGCTTCAGTGGCTTCGGCAATCGCGCGACGCAGGTTTTCAGCCGCTTCGATGTATTCACCGCGCAGGAAGATGTAGCCACGGTACGCTTTCAGCGCGAACGCGGAGATCAGCATGCCTTCCACCAGCAGGTGCGGCAGCTGTTCCATCAGCAGGCGGTCTTTATAGGTACCCGGCTCCATTTCATCGGCGTTACACAGCAGGTAACGGATGTTCATGGATTCATCTTTCGGCATCAGGCTCCACTTCAGACCGGTGGAGAAGCCCGCACCGCCGCGCCCTTTCAGGCCAGAATCTTTTACCGCATTAACGATGTCGTCTGGCGCCATGCCGCCGAGGGCTTTACGCGCACCGGCATAGCCGTTTTTGCTCTGATATTCGTCGAGCCAGACCGGCTGTTTGTCATCGCGCAGACGCCAGGTCAGCGGATGCGTCTCAGCAGTACGAATTACAGTTTTCATTTGTACTGCTCCAGCAGGTCAGGAATCGCTTCCGGCGTCAGATGGCTGTGAGTGTCCTCATCAATCATCATGGTCGGTCCCTTGTCGCAGTTACCCAGGCAGCAGGTTGGCAGCAGGGTAAAGCGTCCGTCGAACGTCGTCTGGCCCGGCTTAATATTAAGTTTCTTCTCAATCGCAGCCTGAATGCCCTGATAACCGGTAATGTGGCAGACAACACTGTCACAGTAGCGGATCACATGGCGGCCGACCGGCTGACGGAAGATCTGGCTGTAGAACGTGGCTACGCCTTCTACGTCACTTGCCGGAATGCCCAGCACTTTTGCGATCTCATAGATCGCCCCATCCGGCACCCAACCACGCTGTTTCTGTACGATTTTCAGCGCTTCAATGGACGCCGCACGCGGGTCTTCGTAGTGGTGCATCTCGTGCTCAATGGCGGCACGCTCTGCTTCACTCAGCTCAAAAGCCTCGGTTTGTGGTTGTTGATTCTCGTGCATAATTAGCGGTCCACATCTGACATAACAAAATCGATACTACCCAGATACACAATCAGGTCGGAGACCAGACTGCCGCGAATGGCGGCCGGGATCTGCTGCAGGTGCGCAAAGCTTGGCGTACGCACGCGGGTACGGTAGCTCATGGTGCTGCCGTCGCTGGTGAGGTAGTAACTGTTGATACCCTTGGTCGCTTCAATCATCTGGAAGGATTCTTGTGCCGGCATGACCGGGCCCCAGGAAACCTGCAAGAAGTGGGTGATCAGGGTTTCGATATGTTGCAGCGTGCGCTCTTTCGGTGGCGGCGTCGTCAGCGGGTGATCCGCCTTGAACGGGCCTTCCGGCATGTTGTTGAGGCACTGCTCAAGGATGCGCAGGCTCTGGCGCAGCTCTTCCACTTTCAGCATCACGCGGGTGTAGCAGTCGGAAACGCCGCCGCCAACCGGGACTTCAAAGTCGAAGTTCTCGTAGCCAGAGTAAGGACGGGCTTTACGCACGTCGAAATCAATACCGGTTGCGCGCAGGCCAGCACCTGTGGTTCCCCACTCCAGCGCCTCTTTCGCGCCGTAGGCGGCAACGCCTTGGGAGCGGCCTTTCAGGATGGAGTTACGCAGCGCGGCTTTCTCGTAAGACGCCAGACGTTTCGGCATCCAGTCGAGGAATTCACGCAGCAGGCGGTCCCAGCCGCGCGGCAGATCGTGCGCCACGCCGCCGATGCGGAACCAGGCTGGGTGCATACGGAAACCGGTAATCGCTTCCACCAGATCGTAAATTTTCTGACGGTCGGTAAAGGCGAAGAAGACCGGCGTCATCGCGCCGACGTCCTGAATGAACGTGGAGATGTACAGCAGATGGCTGTTAATACGGAACAGTTCAGACAGCATCACGCGAATCACGTTAACGCGATCCGGGACGGTGATGCCTGCCAGTTTCTCAACAGCCAGCACGTATGGCATCTCGTTTACGCAGCCGCCGAGGTATTCGATACGGTCGGTATACGGAATGTAGCTATGCCAGGACTGACGCTCGCCCATCTTCTCAGCACCACGGTGGTGGTAGCCAATGTCAGGCACGCAGTCGACAATCTCTTCGCCGTCAAGCTGAAGAATAATACGGAATGCACCGTGCGCAGACGGGTGGTTTGGACCGAGGTTAAGGAACATGAAGTCCTCGTTTTCGGTGCCGCGCTTCATGCCCCAGTCTTCCGGCTTGAAGGTCAGCGCTTCCATCTCCAGATCCTGCTTGGCTTTGGTCAGCTCAAACGGGTCGAATTCGGTGGCGCGTGCCGGGTAGTCTTTACGCAGCGGGTGGCCAGTCCAGGTCTGCGGCATCATGATGCGCGTCAGATGCGGGTGGCCGTCGAAGGTCATGCCGAACATTTCCCAGGTTTCACGCTCGTACCAGTTAGCGTTCGGGAAAAGTTTGGTGATCGTCGGCAGATGCATGTCGTTTTCAGACAATGCCACCTTGAGCATGATATCCGTGTTGCGGTCTATTGAGATCAGGTGGTAGAAAACGGAAAAATCCGCAGCAGGGAGACCCTGGCGGTGCGTTCTCAGACGTTCGTCCATGCCGTGTAAGTCAAACAGCATGACGTAAGGTTTTGGCAATTTCTTGAGGAAATCGACAACTTCCAGTAATTGCTCACGCTTCACCCAAACAACGGGTACCCCGGTGCGGGTGGCCTGAACAGTAAAGGCATCCGGCCCAAAACGGTTGCGCAGTTCGCCAATGACGGGGTCATCGAGATGATCCCGGGTCTGCCAGGCGGCTTCTTGCGCGGTTAAGTCGGTCATATTGTTCACCATTGCAAATGGTCCGTGGTGACTGTTAAGCCTGGCTTCGCGCTATTTGAGTAGTGATATGCGAAGGTGTTCTCCAGGCCCACAGGCGCAAATTAAATTTCGTCAGGCGTACGCAGGTTGGTGACGGCAATACGTTCGCCACGTTTACGCTCGCGCTCAGACTGCATGTTCGCGCGATAGACACCTTGATCGCCAACAACCCAGGAGAGCGGACGGCGTTCTTTACCGATTGACTCCTGCAGCAGCATCAGCGCCTGCATATAGGCCTCTGGACGCGGCGGGCAGCCCGGGATGTACACATCCACCGGAATGAACTTATCAACGCCCTGCACAACGGAATAAATGTCGTACATACCGCCGGAGTTTGCACATGCGCCCATGGAGATTACCCATTTTGGCTCCAGCATCTGGTCATAAAGACGCTGAATAACCGGTGCCATCTTGGTAAAGCAGGTCCCGGCCACCACCATCAGGTCAGCCTGACGTGGAGAAGCACGCAGTACCTCGGCCCCAAAACGCGCAACGTCATGCACCGCAGTGAATGACGTCACCATTTCAACGTAGCAGCAAGAAAGGCCAAAGTTGTATGGCCAGATGGAGTTCTTACGACCCCAGTTGACCATATCGTGCATGGCATGTTCGAGTTTGCCCATGTACACGCTTTTGTTAACTTCTTGCTCCAGGGGGTCGGTTACGATCTCCTGTTTTTGCAGGGGGTAACGGTCATTCTCACCGTTAGGATCTATGCGGGTGAGCGTATAATCCATCTTATTGCCTCGCTGTTACTGCTGACGATTAGAGATACTGTTTTCCGGGTTGATGTGTTCACGGCGTGAACGCACAGGTGTCCAGTCCAGCGCGCCAATACGCACCAGATAAACCAGACCGGCCAGTAACACTAAAATGAAAATTGCGGCCTCGACAAAGCCCACCCAACCACTTTCGCGAATGGAGGTAGACCACGCGAAGAGGTAAAGCGCTTCCACGTCGAAAATGACGAAGAACATGGCTACCAGGTAGAACTTGGCAGACAGGCGTAAGCGAGCGGTACCTACTGAATCAATACCTGATTCGAAAGGTGTGTTCTTGTGCCTTGCGCGGGCGCGACCGCCCAGGAACCAGCCGCCGACTAACATCAGGCAGCACAGGCCAATGGCTACAATAAGAAAGATTGCGAATGCCCAGTGATGAGCGATGACTTCTGTGGATGTTGACATACTCATTGCTTACTCATCAAAAGTGATACCGACGACACTGCTCTTGCTGGCAGATGGGCATCACATCGATTCATGGGGAGGAACAAAATAACCTTACACTAACTGTCAGAAATGAGACATAGACAGCAAAATGATGGGGTTTTTTACTCCTTTCTATAACCTTTTGTCAACTTTAACAAAGGTTTCTTCACATTAAATTACAACGTGCGATTCTCATTAACATTTGGTGCCCTTTAACCCTGGTGGGTACATGACTTTACGTCAAATGCATCTTGTTGAATCGTGTCCGTTTTGGAAGTAAAAAAAATAACCCTCCTATTTTGACAGGATTTGCCAACGATTCCTCCCCCCAAATGGGAGTATTTTCTTGATCTGAGACACGCTTTTGTTAATTCAATCAAAAAAACAGCAACATATTTCCTGTTTTTTTAACATCGGCGGGGTATTAGGCAAGTTAGAAGAGGTATCGTTTATAACTTAACCAAAAGCATTTTCTGCATTGATAAATAAGCGGTATTTGCTTTAACCCTGCTCCGTTCGCGGTTATGAATAGCAAAAAAAACCACTCGCAGGAAAAAATCATGCGAGTGGCTCTTTTTTGCACTTACATTTTGTTACGAGAATTTTGGGGGAATGATCACTCAAAATCCCTTTCCACAATCAGGGAGTCATTCCCTCCTTCCGGAGTAACAGGCGCGTACTGCCATGGATTGTGGTAGTTTTCCATTGCCTCGAATACCACTTTCGCTAGCTCGTTATTGCTGGCGGAATTATGGCACAGCAGGTACTCCGTATCCGGCAACGACGGGAGTCCCTCAGATTGACCCAGCACACGCAGATCGGGGCTCATCATCTCCACCGGACGGGCTGTTACGCCAAGTCCGGCCTTCACTGCCGCTCGTACCGCAGGCAACGTTGACGCAACGTACGCCAGGCGCCACGGAATACTGGCTTCGTTGAGCGCAGTCAGCACCATATCGCGGAACGGACTAGGATCGTCCAGCAGGACCAGGGGTATTGGCTCACCTTTTTGCAATACGTACTCCGCGGCACAGTACCAGTGCGTAGGAGAAGTACGCAGCGTCAGGCAGTCATACTGGCCAGGTCGATGCGTGGTGACCACCAGGTCAACCTCGTTTTCTTTCAGCATCTCAACCATGAAGGCATTGCGTTTAACGCTAACGTCCAGGGCAAGCTTCGGATAAACCGAGCTAATTCGGTTGAGAAGGAAGGGCAAAATGGTATCTGCTGATTCATCTGACGCCCCTAATGTTAACACTCCCTGAAGGTTGCTAAACATTAATGACATACAGGCTTCATCATTAAAGCGCAGTATCTTTCTGGCATAACCCAGAAGCTGAATACCATGTTCTGTTAAAAGCTTATTACGTCCATGACGCGCAAAAAGCTCTTTACCAACCAGTTGTTCCAGCCGCTGCATTTGCTGACTCACGGCGGACTGGGTACGGCAAACGGCGGCAGCAGCTGCTGCAAAAGTGTTGAGATCGGCGACCGCAACAAACGTTCTCAGCAGATCGAGGTCGAGATTCATTATCGGACGATTTGCATTTATCATATCTTTTCACTTTCAGGTTGCTCGTGCGGAGCTGCCCGGGTTGAAGCTGTGTGTAACAGTTAAGCAATTCCTTCTGAAGAGTTTCCCTCGCGTCCCGGCCCGGCAGACTGCCTGACAGATAGTTATTGTACTTTGGTATATCAACAGTCAGAAATCACGTTTCATGACGTTATTTTTATTCTCTTGCGTTCAGGATATTTCGTTATCTGAAGGTAGATGTAAATTCCATTAAGAGTAAGACATGTTTTCTGCCATCTATATCGCAGCGTTGCCAGCGTAGCAAGATGTGACTTACCCAATCAGCCAGAGATTACTTTAGCAATAACAATCGATTAATACAGGAAGGCAGAAGCTGATATACGTAACAGGCCTATCGCTACGCTGCATTCCCAAAACACATCTTAACCCAAATCCACTATATTTATAAGTCTTATTGCAATATAACGGATTTAACGCCAATGATAAGCAACTACACTCTTTTTATTAAAATTAACGAAAGTTGCATTTTCGTCGTTAATAATAAATAAAGTTTAATTTAGATTCAGGCCATTCATTAATAACACTTAACATTAATTTCACATGAGTAACTTTTAACCTGGCTTTGCTAATAGAGCAAACTGTATCTCAGCATTCAGGTTTTACGAATGGTCACTCAGGGGGACTAACGCTTCAGCCCGGATCGTCTTTTTATTTAAATCAGAATAATATTAATATTTATATGAAACTTTCAGCATAAAAAACCCAACATTAAGCGTTTTCACGGTAATTTCAGGCGCAAAATCACTCCATCATTAGATTAAGCAATCACAGCAGTGCTGCCTGGTTGGACAAAATCTTCTTCTGTGCGCCCTTCAAAACGAAGCGCGGTGGGAGTACATTGTTCCGTGCTGCTTCCACGGCAGGAAGTTGCAATAATAGCGAAAAGGTTAAAGGTTCATGTCCCCTATCGAAAAATCCAGCAAGCTCGACAACGTCTGTTACGACATCCGTGGCCCGGTACTCAAAGAGGCAAAACGCCTTGAAGAGGAAGGCAATAAGGTTCTGAAACTCAACATCGGCAACCCCGCGCCATTTGGTTTTGAAGCGCCGGATGAGATCCTGGTGGATGTGATCCGTAACCTGCCCACTGCACAAGGCTACTGCGATTCAAAAGGGCTTTATTCCGCCCGTAAAGCCATTATGCAGCACTATCAGGCTCGCGGTATGCGCGACGTCACCGTTGAAGATATCTACATTGGCAACGGTGTCTCGGAGCTGATCGTTCAGGCGATGCAGGCGCTCCTGAACAGCGGCGATGAAATGCTGGTTCCCGCTCCAGACTATCCGCTGTGGACGGCTGCGGTATCTCTCTCCAGCGGTAAAGCGGTGCACTATCTTTGCGATGAATCGTCGGACTGGTTCCCGGATCTGGATGACATTCGCGCCAAAATAACACCGCGCACCCGGGGAATCGTGATCATTAACCCGAATAACCCGACGGGCGCGGTCTATTCAAAAGAGCTGCTGATGGAGATCGTCGAGATCGCCCGCCTGCACAACCTGATCATCTTTGCCGACGAGATTTACGACAAGATCCTGTACGACGCGGCGCAGCACCACTCTATCGCCGCGCTGGCGCCCGATCTGCTGACGGTCACCTTTAACGGACTGTCTAAAACTTACCGCGTTGCAGGTTTCCGTCAGGGCTGGATGGTACTGAACGGTCCGAAAAAACATGCGAAAGGCTACATTGAAGGGCTGGAGATGCTGGCATCCATGCGTCTGTGCGCCAACGTACCGGCGCAACATGCGATCCAGACAGCACTCGGGGGCTATCAAAGCATCAGCGAGTTTATCGTTCCAGGCGGCCGCCTCTATGAACAGCGCAACCGTGCATGGGAATTAATTAATGATATTCCGGGCGTCTCCTGCGTGAAGCCTAACGGCGCGCTGTATATGTTCCCGAAAATCGACGCGAAGCGCTTCAATATTCACGACGACCAGAAAATGGTGCTCGACTTCCTGTTGCAGGAAAAAGTGCTGCTGGTTCAGGGGACGGCGTTTAACTGGCCGTGGCCGGATCACGTGCGTATTGTAACCCTGCCGCGCGAAGACGATCTCGAAATGGCCATCAGCCGCTTCGGACGATTCCTCTCGGGGTACCATCAGTAACGCTGACTTTCCGCCGGGTGGCGCTGCGCTTACCCGGCCTGTAACATCTGCAAATTTGCATCTTCCCTCCCCTCCCCGCACAATGAAGTCCGTCGCAGTGAAGACATAAGGTAACCTATGAGTCAGAGTCATTTCTTTGCCCACCTCTCCCGCCTGAAACTCATCAACCGCTGGCCGCTGATGCGCAACGTGCGCATTGAAAATGTGTCTGAGCACAGTTTGCAGGTTGCTATGGTCGCTCATGCGCTGGCAGCAATTAAAAACCGCAAATTCAACGGGCAGGTTAATGCCGAACGTATCGCCCTGCTGGCGTTGTACCACGATGCATCGGAAGTGCTGACCGGGGATCTGCCTACGCCGGTGAAATATTTCAACTCGCAGATTGCCCAGGAATATAAGGCCATTGAGAAGATTGCCCAGCAGAAGCTGATCGACATGGTGCCTGATGAGCTGCGTGATATCTTCGGGCCGCTGATCGACGAGCATCAGTATACGGAAGAGGAGAAATCCCTGGTTAAGCAGGCCGATGCGCTGTGCGCCTACCTGAAATGTCTGGAAGAGTTATCTGCGGGGAATAACGAGTTCCTGCTGGCGAAAACGCGCCTGGAGAAAACGCTCGACTCCCGCCGTAGCGAAGAGATGGATTACTTTATGCAGGTGTTTGTGCCGAGCTTCCATTTGTCGCTGGATGAGATCAGTCAGGATTCACCGCTGTAGTTTTTCGCCCAGCGGCGCTGCGCTTGCAGGGCCTACGGATCACGTAGGCCGGGTAAGGCGTAGCCGCCACCCGGAAATGTTCTCAGAACGGGAATAACACCGGAATCAGCACCACGCATACCAGCATCACCAGCACGGTGAACGGCACGCCAATTTCACGAAGTCGCTGGATGAGATTAGCAAGGATTCACCGCTGTAGTTTTTCGCCCAGCGGCGCTGCGCTTGCAGGGCCTACGAATCACGTAGGCCGGGTAAGGCGTAGCCGCCACCCGGCGATGTTCTCAGAACGGGAATAACACCGGAATCAGCACCACGCATACCAGCATCACCAGCACGGTGAACGGCACGCCAATTTCACGAAGTCGCTGGATGAGCTCAGTCAGGATTCGCCGCTGTAGTTTTTCGCCCAGCGGCGCTGCGCTTGCAGGGCCTACGAATCACGTAGGCCGGGTAAGGCGTAGCCGCCACCCGGCGATGTTCTCAGAACGGGAATAACACCGGAATCAGCACCACGCATACCAGCATCACCAGCACGGTGAACGGCACGCCCAGCTTTACAAAATCGCTGAATCGATAGTTTCCCGGCCCCAGCACCAGGGTATTGACCGGGGAAGATACTGGCGTCATAAATGCCGCGGACGCCGCCATCGCTACCACCATCGCAAACGGATAGGGCGAAACGCCCATCGATTTTGCCATCGCCAGCGCAATAGGCGCCATCAGCACCGCCGTTGCGGTATTGGAGATGAACAAACCAATGGTGGCGCACATGACGAACAGGCAAACCATCATCAGGTACGGACCATATCCCCCGCCCGCGTCCATTAAGCCTTTTACGATCAAATCCACCCCGCCGGTTTTCTGTAGCGCCAGGGCGAAGGGCATCATCCCAACGATGAGAATGATGCTTGGCCAGTGAATCGCTTTGTAAGCGCTTTCGGCGTCGATACAGCGGAATTTGCCCATTAACAGACAGGCGATTATCGCCGCCACCGGGTTAGGGATCTCGTCCGTCAGCATCAACGCGACCATCAACACCAGGCAAAAAATCGCATGGGGCGCCTGACTGTGCGCCGGTGACGCGTCGCTCTCTTCAATCGGCATATTCAGCACCACAAAATCGCGGCCTTTCTGCCCGAGCTGGCTAATCAGTTTCCAGTTGCCGACCACGAGGAAGATATCCCCGAGCAGGATCGGCTCATCCACCACCGCCCCTTCAAGGGCTACGCCATCGCGCTTCAGGCCCACCACGTTGAGGCCATAGCGGGTACGAAAGCCGATTTCGCGCACGGTTTTGCCCAATAACTCCGATTCCGGGATCAGCGACACCTCGGCCATTCCCACATCCAGCGCCCGGTCGGAGAAATACTCGCCGCGCAGCACCATCGGCTCCAGCAGCTGCTCGCTACAAAACTCTCGCAGATCCACGTCCGCGGTGGACATATCAATCAGCAGGACGTCACGCGCGCGAAACTCTGACACCCCATTCACGTTAACGATTACCCGACGAAAACGACGCCAGCGCTCAACCCCGATGACGTTCGCGCCATAGCGTTCGCGTAGCTTAAGGTCGTCCAGCCGCTGGCCTATCATCGGCGAACCGGGGCGGATAGCCAGCCGACGGGCGCGCCCGGTCAGACGGTACTCTTTGATCAAATCGCGAAAAGTTCGCCGCTTCCAGCCCTCTTTGGCTTTGTCCTGCTTCTCCCCTTTCAGCGCGAAACGGGTCAACAGCATATAGATAATGCCCATCACCAGTACAACCAGCCCGATCGGCGTGACGCTGAAAAAGCTAAACCCCTCAAGCCCCTCACGGATCAGTTCGCTGTTTACGACGAGGTTCGGCGGGGTCGCGACCAGCGTCATCATGCCGCTGATGAGCCCGGCAAAGCTCAACGGCATCATCAGCCGCGACGGGGAGATCTGCATCCTCATGCAGACGCTCAGCACAACCGGAATAAAGATGGCCACGACCCCCGTCGAGCTCATAAACGCACCCAGTCCGGCGACCGTCAGCATCAGGTAAATCAGCATTTTGGTTTCGCTGCTGCCCGCCACTTTAACCAGCCACGACCCCATCATTGTCGCCACGCCGGTGCGTACCAGCCCGTCGCCAATAATAAACAGGGCGGCAATCAAAATAACGTTGGGATCGCTAAACCCGGAAAAGGCTTCCGGCAGGGAAAGGGTACCGCTCAGAACGAACGCGACAATCACAAACAGGGCGACGGCATCCATGCGCACCTTGCCCGTGGCAAAAAGAATGATGGCGATTAACAGCAGGCTCAGGACCCAAATCAGTTCACCGTTCACAACATGTCCTTGTCAGTGGAGGAGAAGCAATTCTGCCATAAAAAAGCCCCGGTAATGCGGGGCTATATCATGGGATTACATTTTTAGCGAGACGGTTACAACGCCGTCTGATGCCTTCGAGACGTCGATGGCGGTCAGAGTATTAAGCACAAAATCTGCCTCCTCCAGCCGGGGGGACCCCGCCGGGACGTTAACGGCAATGACGTGGCTTCCGGCGTTCAGCCCGGCCAGCACGCCTGCCGCCGCGTCTTCCACCACCACGCACTCCGCTGGCGCAAGGCCGAGCAGTTCAGCGCCGAGCAGAAACGCATCCGGTTCGGGCTTGCCGCGCTTTACGCGCTCAGCGGTAATGAAGACGTCCGGCGTCGGTAAACCGGCCGCCTTATGGCGGGCATGCGCGACAGGAACCGAGCCGGAGGTGACGATAGCCCACGGGATCTGCGCTTCATTCAGATGCTCAAGCAATTCGCGCGCACCGGGCAGCGCGGTGATGCCCTCAGTGTCGGTAGCTTCAATCTGCTCCAGATATTTGAACTCCGCCTGAATCTCTTCCTCAGGACGTCCCGCCAGGAAGTGCCGCAATGAGGTAATGGCCTGTTTGCCATGGATGAAATTCAGTACATCCTGATGGTCAATGCCGTGCCTGTCGGCCCAATGACACCAGGAACGCTCCACTACCGGCAGCGAATCCACCAGCGTACCGTCCAGATCAAACAGAAAACCTTTACACTGCACACGCACCTCCGTCAGGCATTAATGATTTGTTGAATTTCGTTGCTGCTTAAATGGTACTGACGCGGACAGGCGTGCCACGCGCTCAGCATACGTTGATACTTATCCCACATCGGGGTCTGGGCGTTGAAGCCGTGCGTACCCGCATCAAAATGAGTGTAGCGCCCTTCGGTGTTCACCATAAAGCGCACATAGCTCAGATAGCGCGCTTCTGTCGCGGCATCAAAGCCCAGGAACGTCACGCGGCGCTCATCAATGGACTGCTGGTCTTTCAGATTGGTCCAGGACACATGCAGCGCATGGTACATCTCCATGATGTCGATAACGATACGGCAGGTTTCCTCTTTCAGTTCGCCAAATTCGCGATCCAGTTCGCGCATCTGCAAGCCAAAACCACGTTCAACAATGGTTTGCAGGCGGCTGTAGCGCGCAGCGTTATCGGGATCAAGCATAGTCATCATCTTGTACTGGTTAGACAAAATCAGACGTTGAGCATGGGTCATTTCCATCTTTCGACTCCTGTAGCGCATTGCACTGTAAAAAAAAAGACACGGTAACTGATTGTTACTGTGCCTTCTTTTGGTCGTCGTTTCGATGATCAATCACAAGTCATCGAGGAATGTTTTATCAAGCTGTTTAAACGCGCGCTTGAGGGTGTCCGCCAGCGCCTGATAATCCGGCTTGCCTTCAACCGGGGCGAGCGCCTGGCCGGCCTCCTCCAGTTTTCCACGCACTTCATAAAACCAGTGTAAAATAGAAGGCGGAAGTGGCGTGACGGAACGTTTACCTAACCACCACAATCCCTGCATCGGCAGGCTTAACGCAAAGAGCGCCGTCGCGACGGCAGGTCCAAGCTGTCCACCCAGCGCAATTTGCCAGCAAAGAGTAAAGACAGCGATCGGGGGCATAAAGCGAATCGCATAGCGCGTGGCGCGAATAGTGCGATTTTCAATAAACATGGGCGCGAGGCGCTTTTCCATCGGCCATGTCTTTGCGTAATGCTGTCCCCGACGAAACAGACTAAAAAAGTTCACGGACGGGATTTCAGGTGTTGACATGGCTGTACCTCAACTTCACATATAAAAATTAAAATTTTCGTGCAAAACCACAACAGGCTATGACAACGTTCAAAATATTTTGTCATCGCTACCCCGTATCGGGTATCCTGTGCCAGCCTGATAGGCCGTAGACGAGAAGCGTTAACTCGTCAAATTATCGCATATTATGCCATTGTCTGAAAAATGTTCAAAATGGCTTAAAATCATAGGTATTTCTTCCATCCTGCCAGAATGTTCGTTTGGCATGATGTTAATCATAAATGTCTGAGTCAGCATGCGTTACGCTTTAGACTCATTGACGTTTTTTTAGCCACGTATCAATTATAGGTACTTCCATGTCGAGTAAGTTAGTACTGGTTCTGAACTGCGGTAGCTCTTCACTGAAATTCGCCATCATCGATGCGCTCAACGGTGATGAGTACCTCTCTGGTTTGGCCGAATGTTTCCATCTGCCTGAAGCACGTATCAAGTGGAAGATGGACGGCAGCAAACAAGAAGCGGCTTTAGGTGCAGGCGCCGCTCACAGTGAAGCGCTGAACTTTATCGTTAACACTATTCTGGCACAAAAACCAGAACTGTCTGCTCAGCTGACTGCGATTGGTCACCGTATCGTCCACGGCGGCGAAAAATACACCAGCTCCGTGGTAATCGACGACTCTGTGATTCAGGGCATCAAAGACTCTGCGTCTTTCGCACCGCTGCATAACCCGGCTCACCTGATCGGTATCGCTGAAGCACTGAAATCCTTCCCGAATCTGAAAGATAAAAACGTGGCCGTGTTTGACACCGCGTTCCATCAGACCATGCCGGAAGAGTCTTACCTCTATGCCCTGCCATACAGCCTGTACAAAGAGCACGGCGTACGTCGCTACGGCGCACACGGCACCAGCCACTTCTATGTGACTCAGGAAGCCGCAAAAGTACTGAACAAGCCGGTTGAAGAAGTCAACATCATCACCTGCCACCTGGGCAACGGTGGTTCTGTTTCTGCTATCCGCAACGGTAAGTGTGTTGATACCTCTATGGGTCTGACCCCGCTGGAAGGTCTGGTGATGGGTACCCGTTCCGGTGATATCGACCCGGCGATCATCTTCCACCTGCACGACACCCTGGGCATGAGCGTTGACGACATCAACAAAATGCTGACCAAAGAGTCTGGCCTGCTGGGTCTGACCGAAGTCACCAGCGACTGCCGTTACGTTGAAGACAACTACGCAGAAAAAGCTGACGCTAAACGTGCAATGGACGTTTACTGCCACCGTCTGGCGAAGTACATCGGTTCTTACACCGCGCTGATGGACGGTCGTCTGGACGCGGTTATCTTCACCGGCGGCATCGGTGAGAACGCGGCAATGGTACGTGAGCTGTCCCTGGGCAAACTGGGCGTTCTGGGCTTCGAAGTCGATCACGAGCGTAACCTGGCTGCCCGCTTCGGCAAGTCTGGCTTCATCAACAAAGAAGGCACCCGCCCGGCTATCGTTATCCCAACTAACGAAGAGCTGGTCATCGCGCAAGACGCGTGCCGCCTGACTGCCTGATTCCACACCGCCAGCAATGCTGGCGGTGCTGTTTTGTAGCCCGCCCAACGCGGCGGTAACGAAAGAGGATAAACCGTGTCCCGTACTATTATGCTGATCCCTACCGGAACCAGCGTCGGCCTGACCAGCGTCAGCCTCGGCGTGATCCGCGCTATGGAACGCAAAGGCGTTCGTCTGAGCGTCTTTAAGCCTATCGCCCAGCCACGTGCCGGTGGCGATGCGCCAGACCAGACCACCTCCATCGTTCGTAAGAACTCCAATCTGCCAGCGGCTGAACCGCTGAAGATGAGCCACGTTGAATCTCTGCTCTCCAGCAACCAGAAAGACGTGCTGATGGAAGAGATCATCGCCAACTACCACGCAAACGCGCAGGACGCTGAAGTGGTGCTGGTTGAAGGCCTGGTCCCGACCCGTAAACACCAGTTTGCCCAGTCTCTGAACTTTGAAATCGCGAAAACCCTGAACGCAGAGATTGTTTTCGTGATGTCTCAGGGCACTGACACCCCAGAGCAGCTGAAAGAGCGTATCGAACTGACGCGCAGCAGCTTCGGCGGTGCGAAAAACACCAGCATCACCGGCGTGATTGTTAACAAGCTGAACGCGCCAGTAGATGAGCAGGGCCGTACGCGTCCTGACCTGTCCGAAATCTTCGACGACTCTTCCAAAGCGAAAGTCATCAAAGTTGACCCGGCTAAGCTGCAGGATTCCAGCCCACTGCCGGTGCTGGGTGCGGTGCCATGGAGCTTCGATCTGATTGCCACCCGTGCAATCGATATGGCGCGTCACCTGAATGCCACCATCGTTAACGAAGGCGATATCAACACCCGCCGCGTGAAGTCCGTGACCTTCTGCGCGCGCAGCATTCCGCACATGCTGGAACACTTCCGCGCAGGTTCCCTGCTGGTGACCTCTGCTGACCGTCCAGACGTGCTGGTTGCAGCGTGCCTGGCTGCGATGAACGGCGTGGAAATCGGTGCGATCCTGCTGACCGGTGCCTACGAGATGGACCCGCGCGTCAGCAAGCTGTGCGAACGTGCGTTCGCCACTGGCCTGCCAGTCTTCATGGTGAACACCAACACCTGGCAGACCTCCCTGAGCCTGCAAAGCTTCAACCTCGAAGTGCCGGTTGATGACCACGAGCGTATCGAGAAAGTTCAGGAATACGTTGCGGGCTACATCAACGCAGACTGGATTGAATCCCTGACGGCGACGTCCGAGCGCAGCCGTCGTCTGTCTCCTCCAGCCTTCCGTTACCAGCTGACCGAGCTGGCGCGTAAAGCGGGCAAACGCGTGGTTCTGCCAGAAGGTGACGAACCACGTACCGTTAAAGCGGCGGCCATCTGTGCAGAGCGCGGTATCGCGACCTGTGTGCTGCTGGGTAACCCGGATGAGATCAACCGCGTTGCGGCGTCTCAGGGCGTTGAGCTGGGCGCTGGCATTGAGATCGTTGACCCGGAAGTGGTTCGCGAAAGCTACGTTGCCCGCCTGGTTGAGCTGCGTAAGAACAAGGGCATGACCGAAGCCGTTGCGCGCGAGCAGCTGGAAGATAACGTCGTGCTGGGTACGCTGATGCTGGAGCAGGACGAAGTTGACGGCCTGGTTTCCGGTGCGGTTCACACCACCGCGAACACCATCCGTCCACCGTTGCAGCTGATCAAAACCGCACCGGGCAGCTCTCTGGTCTCCTCCGTGTTCTTCATGCTGCTGCCTGAACAGGTTTACGTTTATGGCGACTGCGCGATCAACCCGGACCCAACCGCAGAGCAGCTGGCAGAAATCGCTATCCAGTCTGCGGACTCCGCGACTGCCTTCGGTATCGAACCGCGCGTCGCGATGCTCTCCTACTCCACCGGTACTTCTGGTGCAGGCAGCGACGTAGAGAAAGTCCGTGAAGCAACCCGCATTGCGCAGGAAAAACGTCCGGATCTGATGATCGACGGCCCGCTCCAGTACGATGCCGCGGTAATGGCTGACGTTGCGAAATCTAAAGCGCCTAACTCGCCGGTTGCAGGTCGCGCTACCGTGTTCATCTTCCCGGATCTGAACACCGGTAACACCACCTATAAAGCGGTACAGCGTTCAGCAGACCTGATCTCCATCGGGCCAATGCTGCAAGGTATGCGCAAGCCTGTGAACGACCTGTCTCGTGGTGCGCTGGTTGACGATATCGTCTACACCATCGCGCTGACGGCGATCCAGTCTTCGCAGCAGCAGTAAGCTAAAAAGCCCGGTGGCGCTAGCGCTTACCGGGCCCAGGGTTTTGTAGGCCGGATAAGCGAAGCGCCATCCGGCAAAAAAGGCGACCATTCAACGGTCGCCTTTTTTATTACAGCAACTCTCGTGCCGCCGACACAATGTCATGTGCCGTCAGGCCATACTCCTTCTGCAGGAAGTCCTGCGTGCCTACCTGACCGTAACGCTCCTTCACCCCAACCCGCCGCATCGGCACCGGACAGGTTTCCACCAGCACTTCCGCCACCGCCGACCCCAGCCCGTTGTGAATGCTGTGGTTTTCGCAGGTCACAATACGCCTGGTTTTCTCGGCATAATTTTTCACCAGCATCCGATCGATGGGCTTCAGGGTAAACATGTCGATGACCGCTGCGCTTACCCCCTCCTGCTCCAGCTGGCGCGCCGCCTCCAGCGCTTCCGCCACCATAATGCCGTTAGCAATCAGGGTAATATCGGTTCCCTCGCGCAGCACGTTGCCCTTGCCGATGGTGAAGGTTGACCCCGGGGCATAGACGCTCGGCGCCTGTTTACGGATGGTCCGCACCCAGTAGAAGCCTTCCAGGTCGATAAGCTGACGCAGCACATCTTCGAACATCACCGCATCGGTCACCTCCAGCACCACTGAATGCGCCAGACCGCGCACGATGCCCATATCCTCAAACGACATATGCGTCCCGCCGTTGTGGCAGGCCGTCACGCCCGCATCCGAGGCAATCACCTTCACGTTATTGCGCTGGTAGTCCAGGGACATAAACAGCTGGTCGAAGCAGCGACGGCTGGCAAAGGCGGTAAAGGTATGGACGAACGGCTTACGTCCGGTGAGCGACAGCCCGGCGGCCGTCCCAATCACGTTAGCCTCCATAATGCCGCAGTTGATGACGTGCTGTGGATAATCACGCGCTACGCCGTCCATCGCCATCGAACTCATCAGATCCGCTTCGAGCGCAATAATCTCGCTCCCGGCCTCAATCTGTTTTGCCACAAAACCCGCATAGACCTTACGCATCTCAACGGCATCTTTCTGTCCTGTCGGTGCAACCTTAATCATGTGAAGCCTCCAGTTGGCGAATCGTCTCGTTGAGCGCCGCTTTGCTCTCCTCAGTTAATCGCAGGTGATGCGAGTTGCTGAGCTGTTCCAGGTATGGCACCCCCTGCCCTTTGATGCTGTCGAGGATCACCACCCGCGGACGCGCATCGGTCGCAGGGATCGGCGCGGTCACCTCCAGCAGCGCCGGAATGTCGTCCCCTTTCACCGTCACCACGTCAAAACCAAAGGCGCGGAATTTGCCTTCCAGATCGAAGGCGCTGATGATTTCGTCCAGCTCGCCGTCGAGCTGCTGTTTGTTCCAGTCCACGAACACCGTCAGATTGTTCAGTCGATGGTGAGCAATAAACTGGAAGGCTTCCCAGCACTGCCCTTCGTTCAGCTCCCCGTCGCCAACGATGCAAAACACCCGGTTTGGCCTTTCTGCCAGCTTGTGCGACAGCGCCATGCCGCCTGCAATGGAGATCCCCTGCCCCAGCGATCCGGTGGTGGCATCCACGCCGCGTGTTTTCAGGCG
>NZ_JABMCU010000340.1:0-1651 GCF_013179605.1 Enterobacter sp. CM29
GTAAGGCCTCGCAATTTTTTATGCAAAGTATCCCTTCTCAACTCTTTGTCTGAAGCCGCTGCGCAATTGGTGTTTTTACACATTGCCGGGCATGCAGATTATTACGAGTATGCGCTCAAACCATTTTGAGGCTCTCGCTATGCTAATGTCCCTCCCCTTTCTGCTGATCTATTTTGCGTTATCGGCCTTGCTTGTACGCACCGATATTCGCACGGGGCTGCTTCCCGATAAATTCCTTTGCCCGCTGCTATGGACGGGCCTGCTCTACCAGCTTTGTCTTCATCCTGATTTTTTGCCGAGCGCGGTACTGGGTGCGACCGCAGGATACGCCGGATTCGCCGTTATCTATTGGGGATATCGACTCATCTGCCGATGTGAAGGGATGGGGTATGGCGACATAAAATATCTGGCGGCGCTGGGAGCATGGCATGGCTGGTGTGTACTGCCAGTACTGGCATTAGTGGCCGCGTTAATGGCTCTGCTGTATCTGGTTGGTTTCTCGTTGTTCAACCCTGATAAGCAGGCATTAAAAAACCCACTGCCTTTTGGGCCATTTCTGGCGGCAGCGGGTTTATGCGTTGGCTGGGAAAGCCTGATTAACTTTCCACTTTGATCTGAGACTGAAGGTAGTTCTGTAGGCCAATTTTGCTAATGAGATCCAGTTCGGTCTCAAGCCAGTCGATGTGCCCTTCTTCATCGGCCAGGATCTGGATCATCATATCCCGGCTGACGTAGTCATGTACGCTGTCCGCATAGGCAATGGCTTCACGCAGGTCTTTTGCACCCTCCAGCTCCAGCCGGAGATCAGAACGCAGCATCTCTTCAACATCTTCTCCGATGCCCAGTTTTCCGAGATCCTGTAGGTTAGGAATGCCTTCGAGGAATAAAATACGCTCAATATATTTATCGGCGTGTTTCATTTCATCAATGGACTCATGGTATTCAACATCGTTGAGGCGAGTCAGTCCCCAGTTTTTGAACATTCTTGCATGGAGAAAATACTGATTGATTGCGACAAGCTCATTTCCCAATAATTTATTGAGATAACTTATGATTTTAACATCACCTTTCATTATATAGTCCCTCCGCTTCCACTCATTGAAGCGTAGATCGGGCTACAGGGATGTCAAAAAAAAGATGGAGGCTTACGCGATCTCTTTGAATTCCGGGATCTGCATCAGTTCGTCCTGCATGATCTCACGCGCTGCGCGAACGCATTTACCGCATTGATTTCCCACCGGAACAAACTTACGAAGCTGCTGGAAAGATTGTGGTTGAAACTGGCGAACGGCCTGACGAATTTTTTTGTCGCTTACACCATTACATAAACAAACGTACATAAAGACTCCCGTTCAAAATATGCGCAAAGTGTAAGTGAGAATGGTTATGATTACAATAGCACGGGCGTCGGAATACGTGGCGGGAGAAAGCAAAAAATGCGAATTTTTATGACAATGCCCAACGGCAGAAAACAAAAAAGGACGCCGAAGCGTCCTTTTTATTTCAGGGATAATTAATTAGCCCAGAACTTTAGCAACAACGCCCGCGCCAACGGTACGGCCGCCTTCACGGATTGCGAAACGCAGACCGTCGTCCATCGCGATTGGGTGGATCAGAGTCACAACCATCTTGATGTTGTCGCCTGGCATTA
>NZ_JABMCU010000341.1:0-1631 GCF_013179605.1 Enterobacter sp. CM29
TTCGGCAGCGAGTAAAGCAGGTTTACAAGCGGGTGACAGGATCGTTAAAGTCGATGGTCAGCCATTAACACAATGGATGACCTTTGTTACTCTGGTGCGCGATAATCCAGGCAAGCCGCTCGCGCTGGAAGTGGAAAGGCAGGGGAGTTCGCTCTCACTGACCCTCACCCCGGATACCAAATCGGGCGGCGGTAAGGCAGAAGGGTTTGCCGGCGTTGTGCCGAAAGTGATCCCACTGCCAGATGAGTACAAGACAATACGCCAGTATGGGCCGTTTAGCGCCATCGTTGAGGCCACGGATAAAACATGGCAGCTGATGAAGCTTACGGTCAACATGTTGGGGAAATTGATAACCGGTGATGTGAAACTGAACAACCTCAGTGGGCCAATTTCGATTGCTCAGGGGGCTGGGATGTCAGCGGAGTTCGGGGTGATTTACTATCTCATGTTCCTTGCGCTGATTAGCGTGAACCTGGGGATAATCAACCTGTTCCCGCTTCCCGTATTAGATGGGGGCCATCTGCTGTTTTTAGCGATTGAAAAGCTAAAAGGCGGACCGGTATCCGAGCGAGTTCAAGACTTTAGTTATCGCATTGGCTCGATTTTGCTGGTGCTGTTAATGGGGCTTGCACTTTTCAATGATTTCTCTCGGTTGTAAGAGAGTTAGTTAGGAAGAACGCATAATAACGATGGCGATGAAAAAGTTGCTCATAGCGTCGCTGCTGTTTAGCAGCGCGACCGTATACGGTGCTGACGGGTTCGTAGTGAAAGATATTCATTTCGAAGGCCTTCAGCGTGTCGCCGTTGGTGCGGCCCTCCTCAGTATGCCTGTGCGCCCCGGCGATACGGTTAATGATGAAGATATCAGTAACACCATCCGTGCTCTGTTTGCCACTGGCAACTTTGAGGATGTCCGCGTCCTGCGCGATGGTGATACGCTGGTGGTTCAGGTAAAAGAACGTCCAACGATTGCCAGCATCACTTTCTCCGGCAACAAGTCGGTGAAAGATGACATGCTCAAGCAGAACCTTGAGGCATCGGGTGTTCGTGTGGGGGAATCTCTGGACCGCACAACCCTTGCAGACATTGAAAAAGGTCTGGAAGATTTCTATTACAGCGTCGGTAAATACAGCGCGAGCGTTAAAGCGGTTGTTACACCGCTGCCACGTAACCGTGTTGACCTGAAACTGGTCTTCCAGGAAGGTGTTTCTGCGAAGATCCAGCAGATCAACATCGTGGGTAACCACGCGTTCAGCACCGACGAATTGATCTCCAACTTCCAGCTGCGTGACGAAGTGCCGTGGTGGAACGTGGTAGGCGATCGTAAATACCAGAAACAGAAACTGGCGGGTGACCTTGAAACCCTGCGCAGCTACTATCTGGATCGCGGTTACGCCCGTTTCAACATCGATTCAACTCAGGTGAGTCTGACTCCGGACAAGAAAGGTATCTACATTACCGTTAACATCACAGAAGGCGATAAATACACGCTTTCAGGTGTTGAAGTCAGCGGCAACCTGGCAGGACATTCTGCTGAAATTGAATCTCTGACCAAAATCCAGCCGGGCGATCTGTATAGCGGATCTAAAGTCACCAAAATGGAAGACAGCATTAAGAAGCTGCTCGGCCGC
>NZ_JABMCU010000342.1:0-1589 GCF_013179605.1 Enterobacter sp. CM29
GGTCAGAGCCATAAACTGCTCCATCGGAACAGGCTCACCCTTCAGCGTGTCGAACGCGCTTGGCATAGGGGCAGGGAGTTCTTTTTCCGGGAAGACAAAGCTGCTGCCTGGCTCGAAAGCGACAATGGCTTTGACCTTGTCGTTTTTCATCGCCGTGTACCAGCCTGGTCCGCCACCCTGAGAGTGGGTGAAGAGGATAGCGGGGCCGGATTTATCCACGACGGCGGACATCGCATCAGAGATAACATTGATATCAAACGGCCCGGTACTTGGGGTCATCTGACGGAAATACTGATTCAGTGCTTCTTTGTCGTGAGAGAACTGAACGCCCTTAAAATACTCTGGCCACACGCCAACGCGGAACTGGTTGAACCACATCTGTTCATCCGGTTTAGGCGTAACAGTACCTTCTACAGTCGTACGTCCGGCGCTGCCCCGACGCGGCTGATCGACAAGATAGGTTGAGAACCCGCGACGCAGGAAGATGTTCTGGAACCCTTCGCGACCATCTGGAGTACTTTCCCAGGTACGGGAGAACTGACCTGCACCGTGCAGCATGACGATAGGGTATTTATGCGGATTTTCCGGAATTTGGTAGAACACTGAGGCATGATCGCCATGATAAGTTTGGCCAGCAGAATCCAGCGGCTTCTTCGCGTCAAACTTACCCGGGGCAGTGGTGATAGTTCCGCCAGCAGAAAAGCTTCCCTGTTCCTGAATGACCAGCGGCGCTGCGTATACCGACTGAGCCACCAGGCCACTCGCTATCATGCAGACGGACAGTGTTTTTAAAAGTGTCTTCAAGGGTATCTCCTCATATCAATGAATCAGCTGCGTATTGTCTCTAACCAACTTGTTACCGTTTCAGTGGTTCTTCGCTCCTGATCGCATTCAATGACCAGCGGTTTTTCCCGACGCGCAGTTGGGGCGAGACTGGCAAGGATGTCGTCGCTGTCTCCTTTACCGTAGCCACCGTGAGTAATAAAGGGGATGAGTAATTTGCCCGCAAGGTTGTGGCTGCTGAGAAATGCTTGCACTACAGGCGGCACGCTGGTCCCCCAGATCGGAAAGCCTAAATACACGGTCTCGTAGCGTGAGATATCTGCAACGCTATTTTTTAATGCCGGTTTTACGCCTCGCTCACGCTCTTTTTTCGCCTGTTCAACGGTCTGAAAATAGTCTTCCGGATAAGGCGTAGCCGGTTCGATTTCAAACAGATCGGTATTCAGGCTGCGGTGAATGACGCCCGCAATCACCTGTGTATTTCCGCTGCGGGAAAAGTACGCCACCAGAACACGGCTTTTACCCTGCACGTTTGCGGTTCCGGTCGCAGCTGATGCAAAAGAAACGTTCGCCAGCGTCAGCCCGGCAAGTGCGGTGATTAACATTCTGCGGTTGGGATCATGCTCCATAATCCACTCCTAATTGTTTGCGAGCGCCTGCTGCAGCGCCTTTTCAGCTCGCGTTGCTGCATCACTTTCGCCATGTTCACGCAGAACCTGTGCCAGCTGGCGCAGCTGCGACGCCGTCAGGCCGACCCGCATGCTTGCTCGCGTATGCGACAGCAGTTGTGATTCGACGCCCGGCGT
>NZ_JABMCU010000343.1:0-1586 GCF_013179605.1 Enterobacter sp. CM29
GCGCGCCATTTCCGGACCCTGCGTCAGCGCCGGGTTCGCGTTGGCTGGCGCTTTGTCGATCTTCAGTGTGTACTCCTCGCCCAGACGCTGCGCCGCCGCCATCGGGTAGAAGCCGCGCTGCTGCATCAGGGAGTGGAGGATCGCTTTGGCTTCGTCTTCACGACCACGCTCCAGCAGCAGGTCCGCCTGCCAGTAACGCCATTCATCTTTCTCTTTAGCATCCATCGGCAGGCGCGCCAGCCAGGTATTGAGGCCACGACGATCGCCCGTTCCCAGCGCCATGCGCACGCGACGCTCCACCAGCGAGACAGAGTTTGAACGCATTACCGCGTCGTCACGCCAGCGCGCCTGTTCGTCGGTGACATCTGTTCCCATCAGTCGCCATGCCACAATATCGCGCAGTTCCTGGGTTTGCTCGTCATTAAGCTGCTGGGCCTGCACCAGCTGCGGGATCATCAGCCGGGCGTTTTCCACATCCTCACGCGCCACGCTGGCAAAGGCCACCGCCGCCATCTGGCGGGTAAAATCGGTCGCGCCGGTGGTACGCGCAAACGTCAGCACGGTATTGGGATCGTTTGCCAGACTGATAACGGCAGAGGCAATGGTCTGATAATCCGCGGGCATCTGGCCCGCCAGCACGGTAACCAGCCGGGTGTTACCGGCCTTCATCGCCAGGCGAATACGTTCCAGGTAAGAGAGCGGATCCTGCTTGCCCGAGGCGCGCCAGGCGCTGAACAGCGGGTCACAGGCGTTTGGCTGGCTTTTGCCCGTCAACCACAGCTCTTTCGCGCCGGTCCAGGCTTCCTCCTGCTGACCGGTCGCCCATTTCGCATAATAGTAATTACACTGCGCTTCCGTCGCGCCCGGCTTATCCGGGCTGAAAGCCAGCAGGCCGCGCCAGTCTTCGCGACGGGCCAGCTCGTTCACAAACCGGGACTTCAGGGTACGCGCAGGCGGCAGTGTCGGGTTCGCCTGAATGAAGTTATTTACGGTGACGGTCGGTTGATTCATGAGATCATCAGTGATCTGACGATACTCCAGATACGGATACAGCGGATAATCCTTCAGCGTCGGCATCAGCGCCTGCACGGTATCCATCTGCTTGTTGTCCCATGCCTGCTTAATCTGGGCATAGCGGTTACGTTGTTCATCCAGTGAATCGGCATGCACCGCCTGGCTTACCGCCATTACGCATACGCTGGCAGCCAGCAGACGCCAGACCACCCGTTTGGCTTTTTCCACAAGCTCTTCCTCATTGTTTTTCGTCAGTTGCAGCGTCTTGCCACGTTAAAGTTACCTCAACTTATGCTAACCAGGCATCCCACAACGCGCCACGTCATGGACACTTTTTTACCTTTCTTGCGCGTTTTAACACTCCCGACGTTCCTGGCTGGGATTAGGGCGTGAAAAAGGCTACACTTCGAGGCTGAAATTCATTCTCATCACGATAAAAGAGGCGAAGTCCAACGTGGCTCAATTCGTTTATACCATGCATCGTGTCGGCAAAGTTGTCCCGCCGAAACGTCATATTCTTAAAAATATCTCGCTGAGCTTTTTCCCGGGCGCAAAAATCGGTGTTCTGGGTC
>NZ_JABMCU010000344.1:0-1564 GCF_013179605.1 Enterobacter sp. CM29
AGTTCTCCCAGGTCTGTTGCATTTCGGGAGAATGAGACAACTCATCGAGCAGCTCACTATCCAGCATTTCACCATCCATTAAAGCGGAAAGTTTTTCTTTCTGCATGCCTAATACCTTTTCCAGTATCCCGCTATCGTCAACGCCTGATAAGCGGTTGAACTTTATTATCAATGGCTTCTCGCGCACGGAAAATTCGTGAACGAACCGTGCCGACCGGACAATCCATGATGGCGGCTATCTCTTCATAGCTTAGGCCATCCAGCTCCCGTAACGTAATTGCCATGCGTAAATCTTCCGGGAGCGACTCGATCGTGCGAAAAACGATTTGTCTCAGTTCTTCTGACAACATTAAGTTCTCAGGGTTCGAAATTTCTTTCAGCGCGCCGCCACTTTCGAAGTTTTCTGCATCGATAGCGTCAACATCACTTGAAGGCGGACGACGCCCCTGAGCAACCAAATAATTCTTAGCCGTATTGACTGCAATACGATACAGCCAGGTATAAAAAGCACTATCCCCCCGGAATGAATCCAGCGCGCGATAGGCCTTAATAAAAGACTCTTGTACCACATCAGGAACATCGCCTGACGGTACATAGCGGGAAACCAGACTCGCTACCTTATGCTGGTAGCGCACCACCAGTAGGTTAAAAGCTTTCTGATCTCCCTTCTGGACCCGTTCAACCAGGACCTGGTCCGTTAACTGCTCGCTCATCCGAGGTAATGTCTCCCCAAACCAAATTCCACGCGTTATCGAAACGCCACTCTAACAACATTGCACTTTGAGCAAGCACCGAATTAGAGCGTCTGTTCTTCAATAAGTTCCGTAACGCCTTTGTTTTTGTTCATCGCGCCGCAGACCGTTCATTTTCTCTCATTATAAGTCTGTTCACGATACGCACCCGCTTTCTGACAAGAATCATTAACTTTATCGTCAGAAGAGTAACGCAACACAGGCTTTATTTCACCACAAAATCTGAAGCTAACGATCTGCTTCGCAAAATAATTCCAGTCATTTAGCGATGATTTAACTTCCGGCCATCCGTTTAGTCATTGCAACACGCTTCAAAAAAAACGTGCGATAACTCGCATCACAATGCTATTCTGCCCAGACCATGTTTAGTAAATTAAACAAACATCATGAATACAACGCCTGAACTCCATTGTGATGTACTGATTATCGGCAGCGGTGCTGCTGGCCTCTCCCTCGCGCTGCGCCTGGCGGAACATCAGAACGTAATCGTGCTGAGTAAAGGGCCGATGAGCGAAGGTTCCACCTTCTATGCACAAGGCGGTATTGCCGCCGTGTTTGATGAAACGGACAGCATTGCCTCACACGTAGAAGACACTCTGATTGCCGGTGCCGGGATCGTGGATGAGCATGCCGCAGAGTTTGTCGCCAGCAATGCCCGCCACTGCGTGCAATGGCTTATCGACCAGGGCGTGCTGTTTGATACGCAGGTTCAGCCTAATGGTGAAGAGAGCTATCATCTGACCCGTGAAGGCGGGCACAGCCATCGCCGTATTCTGCACGCTGCTGATGCAACAGGAAAAGCGGTTGAAACC
>NZ_JABMCU010000345.1:0-1550 GCF_013179605.1 Enterobacter sp. CM29
GCGTATATTACGCTTTCCTCTTTCAGAGTCAACCCGTTATTTCAGGATTTTTTCTCTTCAACCGACCGGGTTGTCTGTGAAGTGATTCACATCCGCCGTGTCGATGGAGGCGCATTATAGGGAGTTCTCCGCAGGCCGCAACCGCTAAATGACAGAAAAATGACTGACTGCTGCATTCCCCAGCAAAACCCCGCCTTATACCCTTTTACGCACAGAGTTATCCACAGCGCTTCGAAAAAGTGAAAATATGCGAGCGTTGCGCAAACGTTTTCGTTAAAATGCTCGCGCTTAACAAGGAGGCCTCGTCAGGTGTGTTAGATGAGTTTTTCGCTGGAAAATTCATCTAACGCTCTCTGTAATCGTGAAATCCAGGGGATTTACCATGCAACAACGTCGTCCAGTCCGCCGCGCTCTGCTCAGTGTTTCTGATAAAGCCGGTATCATCGAATTCGCTCAGGCACTTTCCGCACGCGGTGTGGAGCTGCTTTCTACAGGCGGTACCGCTCGCCTGTTAGCAGAGAAAGGTCTGCCGGTAACCGAAGTGTCCGACTACACCGGTTTCCCGGAAATGATGGATGGACGCGTCAAAACCCTGCACCCGAAAGTGCACGGCGGCATTCTGGGTCGTCGCGGTCAGGACGACGGCATTATGGAGCAGCACAATATTGCCCCCATCGACATGGTTGTCGTTAACCTCTATCCCTTCGCCCAGACCGTCGCCCGCGAAGGCTGTTCTCTGGAAGATGCCGTAGAGAACATTGATATCGGCGGCCCGACCATGGTGCGCTCCGCAGCCAAGAACCATAAAGATGTGGCCATCGTAGTGAAGAGCAGCGACTACAGCGCCATTATTAATGAGATGGACGCCAACGAAGGGTCCCTGACGCTTGATACGCGTTTCGACCTCGCCATCAAAGCCTTCGAACACACCGCCGCGTACGACAGCATGATCGCCAACTACTTCGGTAGCCTGGTTCCTGCCTACCACGGTGAAAGCAAAGATCCATCTGGTCGCTTCCCGCGCACCCTGAACCTGAACTTCATTAAGAAGCAGGATATGCGCTACGGCGAGAACAGCCACCAGCAGGCAGCCTTCTATATAGAAGAAGAGGTGAAAGAAGCCTCTGTTGCGACTGCTCAGCAGGTACAGGGCAAAGCCCTCTCTTATAACAACATTGCCGATACCGACGCCGCGCTGGAATGCGTGAAAGAGTTCAGCGAGCCGGCCTGCGTTATCGTCAAACACGCCAACCCATGCGGCGTCGCAGTAAGCACCTCCATTATGGATGCCTACGATCGCGCCTACAAAACCGACCCGACCTCCGCGTTCGGCGGCATTATCGCCTTCAACCGCGAGCTGGATGCGGAAACCGCGCAGGCCATCATCTCCCGTCAATTTGTCGAAGTGATCATCGCGCCATCCGCATCCGAAGAAGCGCTGAAAATCACCGCGGCGAAACAGAACGTGCGCGTGCTGGTTTGCGGCCAGTGGGCAGAGCGCGTGCCGGGCCTGGACTTCAAGCGCGTGAACGGCGGTCTGCTGGTTCAGG
>NZ_JABMCU010000346.1:0-1513 GCF_013179605.1 Enterobacter sp. CM29
AGTCAGCGGCAACCTGGCAGGACATTCTGCTGAAATTGAATCTCTGACCAAAATCCAGCCGGGCGATCTGTATAGCGGATCTAAAGTCACCAAAATGGAAGACAGCATTAAGAAGCTGCTCGGCCGCTATGGTTATGCGTATCCGCGTGTGCAAACGCAGCCGGAAATTAACGACGCGGATAAGACTGTTAAGCTTCACGTTAACGTTGATGCGGGCAACCGTTTCTACGTGCGTAAAATCCGCTTCGAAGGTAACGATACCTCTAAAGACTCCGTTCTGCGCCGTGAAATGCGCCAGATGGAAGGGGCATGGCTGGGAAGCGATCTGGTCGACCAGGGTAAAGAGCGTCTGAACCGTCTGGGCTACTTCGAAACGGTCGATACCGATACTCAGCGTGTACCAGGTCGTCCGGATCAGGTGGATGTTGTTTATAAAGTTAAAGAACGTAATACCGGTAGTTTCAACTTCGGTATTGGTTACGGTACTGAAAGTGGCGTGAGCTTCCAGGTCGGCGTTCAGCAGGATAACTGGCTGGGTACGGGTTACTCTGTCGGTATCAACGGGACGAAAAACGACTACCAGACCTACTCTGAGTTCTCCGTTACCAACCCATACTTCACCGTGGACGGTGTAAGCCTGGGTGGTCGTATCTTCTATAACGACTTTAAAGCAGACGACGCGGACCTCTCCTCGTATACCAACAAGAGTTACGGTCTGGATGGTACGCTCGGCTTCCCGGTTAACGAATACAACACCCTGCGTGCAGGTTTAGGGTACGTGCATAACGACCTGTCTAACATGCAACCGCAGGTGGCGATGTGGCGTTACCTGGACTCCATCGGTCAGTCTGCAAGTACGTCCAGCGATGACAACGGTTTCGCCGCGGATGACTTCACCTTCAACTACGGTTGGACCTACAACCGTCTTGACCGTGGCTACTTCCCGACGGAAGGTTCACGCGTTAACCTGAACGGTAAGGTGACGATCCCGGGCTCGGATAACGAGTTCTACAAGGTCACGCTGGATACGGCGTCCTACTTCCCAATTGATGACGACCACAAGTGGGTCGTACTGGGTCGTACCCGCTGGGGCTATGGTGACGGTATCGGAAGCAAAGAGCTGCCGTTCTATGAGAACTTCTACGCCGGTGGTTCAAGCACCGTTCGTGGCTTCCAGTCCAATAACATTGGTCCGAAAGCGGTTTACTACGGCGGTAATGACGAAGATAACTGCGCAAGCCGCGATTCAAAACAAGTCTGTAGCTCTGATGATGCGGTAGGCGGTAACGCCATGGCCGTGGCGAGCCTCGAGTTCATCACGCCGACGCCGTTTATCAGTGATAAGTACGCGAACTCTGTCCGTACCTCCTTCTTTATGGATGCAGGTACGGTGTGGGATACCAACTGGGAGAATACCGCCCAGATGCGTGCAGCGGGCGTTCCGGACTACAGCGATCCGGGCAACATTCGCATGTCCGCAGGTATCGCATTACAATGGATGTCACCGCTGGGG
>NZ_JABMCU010000347.1:0-1505 GCF_013179605.1 Enterobacter sp. CM29
GGTAATGATAAAGCTGTTCCATCCGAAAAACGGCAATGGATTATGGATAACACAGTTAACATTCAATCCAAACTTGATGAATGGAAATTATTGCCTCATTTGTTTGGTGCTAAAGGTACTGGATTAAATGTTGAAGATGAAATTGAAAAAAGTTCAGTCGTCTACGTTAAATCCAGAATGGATGATGAACTGATTCGCGAAGTAACTAACTCACTTCTTATTGAGTGGAAAGATGCTATCGTTCGGAATAAACATAAGCAGCATATCTATGCTGTACTGGATGAAGCCAAGTTCATTATCTCAGAGTCTGTAGCCAGCTCTCTGGCTACCATTCTTTCTAAGAAAGCTAATATGTCTCTCGCATACCAAGAGCGTGATGACATTTTAAATCTACCTGATAAATCTCTGAACGGCGAAGCAATCAAAAATCAGGTTGAGACTAATACCCTCATTACCATTTCATACAAAGCTGGCTATGACACTGCAAAATGGGTTTCTGACAATAGCGGCTCTGTACAGAAAAGCACTACACGCATGGAGCAGGTTGAGACTGATGGCTTTGGTGCTGAAAAATGGTCTGGCAATAGACAGATAGGGAGAGAGGAAGAAAACTATATCAGTATCAACTCAATTTTATCTTTGCAAAAACGTGTTGGCGTATTCTCTGATAATACAGGATTGCCCAGGTATCTGTTTACATGCTGGATTCCCGTCCAAGAAAAATCAGAGCTTCCTTCCCGTTGTATCGATGATAATCTTTCAGGTGAAAATGAAAAAATTTCATCAAAAACTCCTGAAAATAAAGTAATAGTAAATAATGAACATAATGATAGAAACGAGATACCAAATCCTGATAGCATAAATGCTGTTGTAACAACACAGGATTCATTCCGACCTGAGGATGATCCTGATTTTATGAGGATGCTTGAGGAACAAATGAACGCGGATTCGGTTAAGCCCACATCAAAAAAACCAATCCATGTTCATAGCGATGTATCAAGTGATGATTTTATATCCAGCATTGGAAAGAAGGGATAAGCAATGACCGAAATCAAACAGCTATCAGTTACTCAGATTGTACCCAAAAAGAAACAGGACAGAGAAGATTGGCAAAGTCCGGTAGCCAGGGAACACATCGAGAAGCTAAAAAAATCGATTGGTATGAAAATGCCTGACGGTTCTTATTATGGCGTTCGTGAGCGTATTGTAGTTAAGCCAACCGCAAACCCTGATGAATTTGAAATCGTTAAGGGTGAGTCTCGCTGGAGAGCAGCTAAGGAAGTTGATAGTGACTTAACAGTAGAGGTTGAAGTACGTACCTACGATGATAAAGCTCTTGAACATTTTGATCATGCGACTGAAAACTCTTTGCATCGTGGTTTAAATATCTGGGAACGTGCCTCGTCTATTAAAACAGATAAAGACAACGGCGCAGATACTGAAACACTAATGGCTATTCACGGCTTGTCTAATAAAACCGTTGTAAGTAAATATCTCGGTGTCTT
>NZ_JABMCU010000348.1:0-1497 GCF_013179605.1 Enterobacter sp. CM29
AGGCTGAGGCGGCGCTGAAAGCGCTGGGTATGCCGGAAAAAGCGATCCATCTTGAGCGCTTTAACACGCCGGGAACCCCCGTTAAACGGACAGTCAGCGTGCAGGCCGACGGGCAGAAGGTCACCGTCCGTCAGGACGGGCGTGACAGGGAGATCACCCTGACGGCGGACGACGAGAGCATTCTTGACGCGGCCCTGCGTCAGGGGGCGGATCTGCCTTACGCCTGCAAGGGCGGCGTGTGCGCCACCTGCAAATGCAAAGTGCTTCGCGGGGAGGTGGACATGGCGACCAACTACAGCCTGGAGCCGGACGAGCTGGCCGCAGGCTATGTGCTGAGCTGTCAGGCGCTGCCGTTAACCGCTGACGTTATCGTCGATTTTGATGCGAAGGGGATGGCATGAGCGAACTGATTGTCACCCGTCATGGCCGCGTGTTGCAGCTGACGCTTAACCGTCCGGCGGCGCGCAACGCGCTCAACAATGCCCTGCTCACGCAAATTGCGGAGCAGCTTGAAGCCGCCGCCGCGGATGCGGAGATCGCCGTCTGTGTGATTTACGGCAACGAACGCTGCTTTGCCGCCGGGGCCGATCTCAACGAAATGGCGGAGAAAGACCTGCCCGCAACCCTGAACGATATCCGCCCGCAGCTGTGGGCGCGAATAAACGCCTTCACCAAACCGCTGATTGCCGCCGTGAACGGCTACGCGCTGGGGGCAGGCTGTGAGCTGGCGCTGCTCTGCGACGTGGTGATTGCCGGTGATAACGCCCGCTTTGGCCTGCCGGAAATCACCCTCGGGATCATGCCGGGCGCAGGCGGCACACAGCGGCTAATCCGTAGCGTGGGCAAATCGCTGGCCAGCAAAATGGTGCTGACGGGCGAAAGCATCACGGCGGTTCAGGCGCACAGCGCCGGGCTGGTCAGTGACGTTTACCCGGCCTCGCTGACGCTGGAGTATGCCCTGAAGCAGGCGGGGCTGATGGCGCGCCACTCGCCGCTGGCGTTACAGGCGGCGAAGCAGGCGCTTCGCCAGTCGCAGGAAGTGCCGCTTCAGGCCGGGCTGGCGCAGGAGCGTCAGCTGTTTGCGCTGCTCGCGGCCACCGACGATCGCCGGGAAGGTATCAACGCCTTTTTACAAAAACGCACCCCAGACTTTAAAGGACGCTAATTGTGGAATTTATTCTGAGCCATGTTGAGCAGGGCGTAATGACCATTACGCTGAACCGCCCGGAGCGCCTGAACAGCTTTAACGACGTCATGCACCAGCAGCTTTCCGAATGCCTGAAGCAGGCCGAGCGCGATGACGCTATCCGCTGCCTGCTGATCACCGGGGCAGGACGCGGTTTCTGCGCCGGGCAGGATCTCAACGACCGTAACGTGGACCCGACCGGCCCCGCGCCGGATCTGGGCATGTCCGTTGAGACTTTTTACAACCCGCTGGTGCGCCGCCTGGCAAAACTGCCGAAGCCGGTGATTTGCGCGGTTAACGGCGTGGCGGCG
>NZ_JABMCU010000349.1:0-1462 GCF_013179605.1 Enterobacter sp. CM29
AATAAACCTACCTCATACGAAGCAATATTGATTGATGAAGAACAAGATAATTTCATTCGTTACGGTGTTTCAGTTCTGAACGAAGTTATTGTAGATGAATACTTATATGTTAGGCCCATAAAAAAAGGAGCAAGAGAACAGTGCATTTTTACGCGCGATAAAAATGGGGTCGTATTCAAAAAGACCGAGTTTAAAAAATATGAATCATTGATTGGACCGGTCTTAAGAGAAAGCGGAGCTGTTATCACTTTTGCTGTGTCATTAGAGATCGATGCACTTGTTCAGACTAGACGTTGGGCTTTAAAGCAATTGCCATATTACTCTGAGAAATTCAAAAACCCGAGCTTGAAGTTTGTCGAAGGACAACTTAGACGACAGTTATTGGGCGATGAAGGGAATGAAAAATTAAACGAAAGTGGCCAGAGGATTATAAAAACTTATAATGATATGGTTATACAATCTCCTCTTCATATTGATAAGGTCGACTTTGTAAGGTTTGGTGAAGATAATGAATATAAATTTGTTTATCTGATAAAAAATGACGATGGCGATTTTACTCGAATTGGACCTGATAGGAGGGATGAGTTCTTTTCCCAAGGGACGCTTAATGTTTTAACATTCTTAGCAATATTGATTTGGGCGAGTGAATACAATTTTACACTTTATGTTGATGAAATAGACTCCTCTATACATTATTCATTAGCAAGTGCTTTAATAAGAAAAATATTTGATAAGACTTGTAAAGAGAATGGAGTCCAATTTATTATGTCTACACATAACATTCCTTTGTTAGATGAGGGTTTTAGAAGGGATGAGCTTAATATAATAGTTAAAGATTCGTCTAAGTCATCGATAATAGCCAATGCTGCGGAGTTTTCTGTAAGGAAAGATGCTAAGGTCTCCGCAAAATATTTGCGTGGTGAATTTGGATTGGTTCCAGCTTTTCTTGGTACAAAAAACTAAGCGCGAGAAAAACATGACTAACTTTCCTTATGATGGTGATTTTTCAACACCAAACAATTTAGAAATTACAGCTTTTTCTCAACTGAAGCCAAAAATCAAAGGGCGAAGAGTATGTGTTTTTTTAGGTGCTGGATTTTCAAAAGCTTGGGATGATAAATATCCTATTAGTAATGAAGTTTTTTCTATATCTGAAGATGAGGCTTTAGAAAATAGTGATGAGTATGGCTTTTTCTCTTTGTTCGAAGGGCTTAAATTTAAATGGGCTGATGCAAATGCGAGTTTAGATGACAAGGCAAATGTTTTCAAGAGTTTTAAGTATGCTCTAGATGTATATAAACGATATCCTAGTCTATTGCCGTCGTATCTCGATAGGCACACGCTTGAGTTATTTGAATCGCAAGTGAAGTTATATATTAAAAACAAATTTTCGAAAAAAATTCCACCTAATGATTTAAAGTTGAATCAGAGTGCAAGGTTTGGGCAGAACAAAAATAGTATT
>NZ_JABMCU010000035.1:0-26732 GCF_013179605.1 Enterobacter sp. CM29
TTCACCCCGACCGACTGGCACCTGCTGCGCAAATGCCCTTGTCCGGTATGGATGGTGAAAGATCAGCCGTGGCCTGAGGGCGGGAAAGCCGTCGTGGCGGTCAATCTGGCCAGCGAAGAGGATTATCACAATTCGCTGAACGAGAAGCTGGTGAAGGAGACCCTTCAGCTTGCCGACCAGGTTAACCATACCGAAGTCCATCTGGTGGGAGCCTATCCGGTTACGCCAATCAATATCGCCATCGAGCTGCCTGAATTTGACCCGAGCGTGTATAACGATGCGATTCGCGGTCAGCATCTGCTGGCCATGAAAGCGCTGCGCCAGAAATTCAGTATCGATGAGAACATGACCCACGTAGAAAAAGGGTTACCGGAAGAGGTTATTCCGGATCTGGCGGAGCATTTGCAGGCCGGGATTGTGGTGCTGGGCACCATTGGCCGGACCGGTATTTCTGCCGCGTTCCTGGGTAATACCGCCGAGCAGGTGATCGACCATCTTCGCTGCGACCTTCTGGTTATCAAGCCGGATCAGTATCAGACGCCGGTTGAACTGGACGATGAGGAAGACGATTGACCCCAAAATGAAAGCCCGCCGGTAACGGCGGGCTTTTTTTATTGCGCTTCGCTCAACCGTTGCGCCGGTGCCTCGTCGCCAGCATTCATCCAGGGCGCGTGCAGAACCATGCTCGGCAGCGCCAGCTTGATCTCCTGCTGGTTCAGCCCCTCCAGAATACGAATATTGATCTCCTGCTGAATATCCATGTACTTGTTGTAATCCGCCGTATTAACGATATGGACCACCTCGAAGGTCAGGCGATCGCGATCGAAGCCCAGGAAATGGGCGCGGTCAAACTTCGTTTCCCCGACGTCGGTAATGATCTGTTTGACCATATCACCCACTGAACGCAGTTTTTCCGGCGCCGTGTCGCTGGCGACCCCGAAGGTAAAGACGATCCGGCGCGTTTGCATCCGCTTGTAGTTATGCAGCGTCTGTTGCAGCAGGATGGCGTTCCCGCAGACAATCTGCTCCCCGCTCAGGCTACGGATACGAGTGGTTTTCAGGCCGATGTGCTCTACCGTCCCGGCGACATCGTTAAACACCACAAAATCGCCGATTTCGAACGGCTTATCAAAACCGATGGAGAGCGATGCAAACACGTCGCTCAGGATCGTTTGCACCGCGAGGGCGATAGCAATACCCCCTACCCCAAGGCTGGCAACCAGAGCAGTGATGTTGACGCCCGCGTTAGCAAGGATAGACAGCAGCATCACTGACCAGACAATGGCACGGAGGATAAGCCCCGTGATCACCAGCGTCACCGGGTTTTTATGGCTTCCCGGCGCCAGCATGACGTGACGAAGCCACGATACCACCCCCTGATCCATCCACAGCGCCACCTGGATGGCGAAGACCAGGAACCAGGCGTGGCTCACGGTACCAAAGAGATGATCCGGTAAGTCGACGAAACGCAGGCTGAACAGCAGCGCCACGACAAAAAGCAGGAAGCGGCTGGTGCGGTTAAGCATATCCGTCAGGATAAAACGCATCCGGTTGGTGGTGGGATGCTTGTCGCCCCAGGTGGTGATCCCCTTCTTAACAAAGGCGATCAGGCGCGTCAGCAGCCAGTACACCAGCAGAGTTACAAAGACTACCGTGGCGACGCCAATCCAGAATGATGGCGTCATCATCAGCGCGATGATGTCAAAGCGGGACAGAAATTGCATTACACCTCCTCGTATTACACAAAGGGTAAAGTATAGACAGAGGAGAATGGCTGACCGCAGAAATAAGAAAACCGCCCCCAGGGGCGGTTTGACAGGATGAAGCGGAATTAAAGAGATTTCAGAATCGCATCCACGCTGGCCTTGGCGTCGCCAAACAGCATGTGGGTGTTATCTTTAAAGAACAGCGGGTTCTGCACGCCAGCATAGCCGGTGTTCATAGAGCGTTTGAAGACAATGACGTTCTGCGCCTTCCACACTTCGAGAACAGGCATACCCGCAATCGGGCTGCGCGGATCGTCCTGCGCCGCCGGGTTAACGGTGTCGTTGGCGCCAATCACCAGCACGGTGTCGGTGTCGGCGAAATCATCGTTGATCTCGTCCATTTCCAGCACGATGTCGTAAGGCACCTTCGCTTCCGCCAGCAGCACGTTCATGTGGCCAGGCAGACGCCCCGCCACCGGGTGAATACCAAAGCGAACCTTGATACCGCGCGCGCGCAGTTTCTCGGTGATTTCTGCGACCGGATACTGCGCCTGCGCCACCGCCATGCCATAGCCCGGGGTGATGATAACGGAATGCGAGTTTTTCAGCATCTCTGCGGTGTCTTCCGCACTGATTTCACGGTGTTCACCCACTTCCTCATCAGAACCGGTTGATGAACCGTCAGAACCGAAGCCACCCGCGATGACGCTGATAAACGAGCGGTTCATCGCCTTACACATGATGTAAGACAGGATCGCACCGGAAGAACCGACCAGCGCACCGGTGACAATCAGCAGGTCGTTGCTCAGCATAAAGCCTGCTGCTGCCGCTGCCCAACCGGAGTAGGAGTTCAGCATGGAGACGACTACCGGCATATCTGCCCCGCCGATAGACGCCACCAAATGCCAGCCGAAGGCCAGCGCGATGATGGTCATCACCAGTAACGCCAGCACCTGCAAGCCTACGCTTTCGGTACGCACGAAGACCACCAGCAGCACAAAGGAAATGACCAGCGCCGCCAGATTCAGCTTATGGCGGTTAGGCAGCATCAGCGGTTTGGAAGAGATCTTCCCGCGCAGTTTGCCGAACGCCACGATTGAGCCGGTGAAGGTCACCGCACCAATGAAGATGCCGAGGAACACTTCGGTCAGGTGGATGTTCACCAGAATCGGTTCCAGACCCGGTTCGTGGTACAGATAGCTGTTGAAGCCCACCAGCACCGCGGCCAGACCCACGAAGCTGTGCAGAATAGCAACCAGCTCCGGCATCTCGGTCATTTCAACGCGTTTCGCCAGACGAATACCAATCGCACCACCGATGATCATCGCCACCAGGATCCACGCCACGTTGCCAGTGTCCGGCCCAAAGATGGTGGCAATCAGCGCAATCGCCATCCCGGCGATACCAAAGTTATTTCCCTGCTGAGACGTTTCGTGTTTGGAAAGCCCCGCCAGACTGAAAATAAACAGGATTGCAGCAACAATGTATGCGGCTGTAACTAATCCTCCAGACATATGCTACCCCTTAGCCTTTACGAAACATTTTCAGCATGCGCTGAGTCACGGTGAAACCACCGAAAATATTGATACTGGCGATCAGCACTGCAATGAAGCTCAGGAAGCTGATCCAGCCGCCATGACCAATTTGCAGCAATGCCCCAACCACGATAATCCCGGAGATGGCATTGGTAACCGACATCAGCGGGGTATGCAGCGCATGGGAAACGTTCCATACGACGTAGTAACCCACCACGCAGGAGAGCGCGAAGACGGTGAAGTGGCCAAGGAACTCTTTTGGCGCGACGTCCGCCAGCCAGCCAAACAGGATAATGACCAGCGCCATGATGGCGTATTTGCGCCACGGCGACGCAGGTTTCGCTGGTTCTGCAGGCTCAGGCGCCGCTTTCGGCGCAGCCTGAGGCTGAGCGGAAACCTGTATCGGCGGTGCAGGCCAGGTGATTTCCCCTTCACGCACCACGGTCACGCCGCGCACCACCACATCATCAAAATCAACGGTGATGTTGCCGTCTTTCTCTTTGCAGAGCAGCTTCAGCAGATTAACGAGGTTCGTGCCGTACAGCTGAGAGGACTGGGTTGGCAGACGTCCTGGCAGGTCGGTATAACCGATCACCTTCACGCCGTTCGCGGTCGTCGTGACCTGATTTGGCACGGTATACTCACAGTTACCGCCGTTTTGCGCCGCCAGATCGACAATCACGCTGCCCGGCTGCATGGAATCCACCATCTCACGGGTGATCAGCTTCGGTGCCGGTTTACCCGGAATAAGCGCGGTGGTGACAATGATGTCCACCTCTTTTGCCTGCGCCGCAAAGAGCGCCATTTCCGCCTTAATAAAGGCTTCAGACATGACCTTCGCGTAACCATCACCGCTGCCCGCTTCTTCCTTGAAGTCCAGCTCAAGGAATTCGGCGCCCATACTCTGCACCTGCTCCTTCACTTCCGGCCGGGTATCAAACGCACGAACAATAGCGCCCAGGCTGTTTGCGGCCCCAATAGCGGCAAGACCTGCCACACCGGCACCAATTACCATCACCTTCGCGGGTGGTACTTTGCCTGCGGCCGTAATTTGACCGGTAAAGAAGCGACCAAACTCATGCGCAGCTTCGACAATGGCGCGATAGCCGGCAATGTTTGCCATAGAACTCAGCGCATCCAGAGACTGCGCGCGCGAAATACGCGGCACGGAATCCATCGCCATCACGGTGACACCGCGTGCCGCCAGCTTCTCCATCAGCTCCGGGTTTTGGGCTGGCCAGACAAAGCTCACAAGCGTCGTGCCCGCGTTCAGCAGTTCAATTTCACTCTCTTCCGGTGCGTTTACCTTCAGAATAATGGGTGATTGCCAGACCTCAGCACCGTCCACTACGTCCGCGCCAGCCTGAGTAAAGGCCTCGTCATCGAAACTCGCCAGTTTGCCCGCGCCGCTTTCAATCGCGACGGTAAAACCCAGTTTAAGCAGTTGCTCCACCGTTTTTGGTGTTGCCGCTACGCGGGTTTCATTGGCTAACCGTTCTTTTGGTACCCCAATACGCATAGTTTTCCCTTCCATCGGTTTGTGATGATGGTTTGTCGATAATTGCCCGCGGTTCGTATCAATTTTCACCATCGCGATAACGACGGAGAATGATTAACCCCGGAAAATAAAACAGTAACAAACTTTCTATAACCTACTGAAAATAGCGCCCGTGATCTACCGCCAGAAAACACTATTTCTTATTTTATCTGTGAAAAATAAGCGATCGGGGTCACTGACAGAGATATTTACCTTAAATTCGCCTTCAGGACCGATAAATCGCGCAAGCGAAGCGGTAAAAACATGATATAGCGCCATAAAAGAACAACTCATTAACATTAAATTAACTTGTAAAAGTCATATGCTTAATCAGTTTTTCTTGTGAAACGCCTGTTTTTTCCACATATCACAAAATGTTATCGAATCAGGTCCTTTGCTGAGCACAGGCTGTGAAAAATGCCGCAGACAGCGACGGGTGTTAAATGCCATAATCGGGACCGTCTCAAATTAACAACAACACCAGTACATGGTTTGCGCAAGGCGAAGGATTATTTTTATGAAGCTTAAGAACACACTCCTGGCGTCCGCACTTCTTTCCGCGACCGCCCTGTCAGCGAATGCTGCGACAGAGTTGACGCCGGAGCAAGCGGCAGCGTTAAAACCTTTTGACCATACGGTCATTGTGGGTCGGTATAATTCCATTGGCGATGCCGTCGCCGCCGCATCAAAAGCCGCCGATAAAAACGGCGCTGCCTCGTTTTACGTTGTTGACCAGTCCGATCAGGGCAACAGCGGTAACCAGCGCGTGACTGTTGCGCTGTACAAAGAGAATGCCCCAAAGGCAGATGAACAGAAAAACCGCGTGATTAACGGCATTGTTGAACTGCCGAAAGATCAGGCTGTTCAGCTGGAACCGTATGACACCGTGACCGTTCAGGGCTTCTACCGCAGCCAGCCTGAAGTTAACGATGCCATCACCAAAGCCGCGAGAGAAAAAGGCGCTTACGCGTTTTATATCGTGCGTCAGGTTGATGCCAACCAGGGCGGAAACCAGCGCATTACCGCCTTCATCTATAAGCAAGATGCGAAAAAACGCGTAGTGCAAAGCCCGGATGCGATTCCAGCGGATTCAGAAGCCGGTCGTGCTGCGTTAGCAAAAGGCGGTGAAGAAGCGAAGAAAGTTGAAATTCCGGGCGTAGCAACGTCTGCGGCACCAAGCGCAGAAGTGGGTCGTTTCTTTGAAACCCAATCCACCAAAGGCGGTCGTTATACCGTTACGTTACCAGACGGCACGAAAATTGAAGAGCTGAACAAAGCCACTGCCGCGCAGATGGTGCCGTTCGACAGCATCAAGTTTACGGGCAACTATGGCAACATGACAGAAATCTCCTATCAAGTGGCGAAGCGTGCTGCGAAGAAAGGCGCGAAGTATTACCACATCACCCGCCAGTGGCAGGAACGTGGCAACAACCTGACCATCAGTGCCGATCTGTACAAGTAACAAAACGGTTTCATAAAGGCGGCGCAGTGCCGCCTTTTTTGTTACTTTTTTTCTGATTTCTGCCCCATGTCATTGCATGCATCCGTCACACTCCGTAAAATCCCGCGCCTTAGCGTGATCCACCATTTTTATGCGCCTTAGCGAAATAATTATTCTGGATTTGGACTTTTCATAACAGGAAGCCAATGGAAAAGAAACTTGGCCTGAGTGCGTTAACTGCACTTGTATTGAGCTCAATGCTGGGCGCGGGCGTATTCAGTTTGCCGCAGAACATGGCGGCCGTCGCCAGCCCGGCCGCATTATTGATTGGCTGGGGCATCACCGGCGTCGGGATTTTGTTGCTGGCGTTCGCCATGCTGCTGCTGACGCGTATCCGACCGGATCTGGACGGCGGAATATTCACTTACGCCCGTGAAGGTTTTGGCGAGCTGATTGGCTTCTGCTCCGCCTGGGGCTACTGGCTGTGCGCGGTGATCGCCAACGTCTCCTATCTGGTTATCGTCTTCTCGGCGCTCAGTTTCTTTACCGATACGCCCGAACTGCGCCTGTTTGGTGACGGCAATACCTGGCAGTCCATCGTCGGCGCCTCGGTGCTGCTGTGGATTGTTCACTGGTTGATTTTGCGCGGTGTTCAGACCGCGGCCAGCATTAACCTGGTGGCGACGCTGGCCAAGCTGGTGCCGCTTGGCCTGTTCGTCGTGCTGGCCTTCCTCGCCTTCCGTCTCGATGTCTTTACGCTCGATTTCAGCGGTATTGCGTTGGGCGTTCCCGTCTGGGAGCAGGTGAAAAATACCATGCTGATTACCCTGTGGGTGTTCATCGGTGTTGAAGGTGCCGTCGTGGTCTCTGCCCGCGCGCGTAACAAACGCGACGTGGGACGCGCCACACTGCTGGCCGTCCTGGCGGCGCTGGGCGTTTATCTGCTGGTGACGCTGCTGTCGCTCGGTGTGGTGGCCCGCCCTGAACTGGCGGAGATGCGTAATCCGTCCATGGCCGGGCTGATGGTGAAAATGCTCGGTCCCTGGGGTGATGTGGTTATCGCGGCAGGTTTGATTGTCTCCGTCTGCGGCGCGTACCTGAGCTGGACCATTATGGCGGCGGAAGTTCCGTTCCTGGCCGCCACGCACAAAGCGTTCCCGCGCCTGTTTGCCCGTCAGAATAAAAACAGTGCGCCATCGGCTTCTCTGTGGCTCACCAACATCAGCGTGCAGGTCTGTCTGGTGCTGATCTGGCTCACAGGTTCGGACTATAACACGCTGCTGACCATCGCCTCCGAGATGATTCTGGTACCCTATTTCTTAGTGGGCGCATATCTGTTAAAAATTGCGACCCGCCCGGCACACTATGCGGTAGGCGTAGGTGCCTGTATTTACGGTCTATGGTTATTGTATGCTTCCGGCCCGATGCATCTGCTGCTGTCCGTGGTGCTCTACGCGCCAGGCCTGCTGGTATTTATCTACGCTCGCCGTACGCATCAGCTTGATAATGCCCTTAAGCGCCGCGAAATGGCGTTGATAGGTTTGCTGTTAGTCGCTGCCGTACCGGCAACGTGGATGTTAATGGGATAGCGCCGCCTGTCCCATTGTTGAACTGAAAAGGAGATTACGATGGGACACACGCAGCAACGCCCAATATTGATCACTGGCGCAGGCCGTCGCATCGGCCTCGCCCTCGCCCATCACTTTCTCAATCTTCGCCATCCGGTTATCGTCAGTTACCGCACGGAATATCCCTCCATTGAAGGGCTACGACATGCCGGAGCCGTCTGCATTCAGGCGGATTTCTCCACGGATGAAGGTATTCTTGCTTTCGCGGAAAAAGTGAAATCGACCACCCCCGGGCTGCGGGCGGTTATTCACAACGCCAGTACCTGGCTTCCTGAAAAAGCAGGACATTCGCTCAGCGAAACGCTCGCCTGCATGATGCAGATCCACGTTAATGCGCCTTATCTGCTCAACCATGCCCTACAGGATCTGCTACGCGGACACGGCCATGCCGCAGGCGACATTATCCATTTCACCGATTACGTGGTGGAGCGAGGCAGCGATAAACACATTGCCTACGCGGCCAGCAAAGCCGCGCTGGATAATATGACTCGCTCGTTCGCGCGCAAGCTGGCCCCCGAGGTAAAAGTCAACGCGATTGCCCCGGCGATGATTTTATTTAACGAGGGCGATGATGCCGAGTATCGTCAGCAGGCGCTTAACAAATCGTTGATGAAAATTGCGCCCGGCGAGAAAGAGGTGATCGACCTGATCGATTATCTGCTGACCAGCTGTTACGTCACGGGAAGGACGTTTGCCGTGGACGGTGGCCGCCCGCTGCGCTAGTGAAAGCGGCTCCAGAAGAAGATGAGCACCCAGGCGCTGAGGCTCCAGCAGACCACCGCCCCGCCCAGCGCCAGGGGCAGACGCAGAAAACCGGTGAAGTACCACAGCGACAGCAGATAGATGAAATACGGGATGATTGACCACATCCCGAATACAATGGTGGCACGCAGCGCCTCTATACCCCGCTCAGAGGCCACAATATAGTGCGCGATTAACGCAAAGGTGGGAAACAGCGGGATAAGCCCGGCAATGTAGTAGTTCTTCGTTTTAGCCAGCACCCCAATCAGCAGCACGACCAGCGCACCCAGCGCGGCTTTGATCAACAGCCCCATTCTTTTCCCTTAACAATCAAATAACATTCCCGTGCAGGATAACGGAACTCCGGCTAATTATGAAAGATTAATGGAAGGTTAAGGTTGTGCGGTGTATGTTGACGTTTTTCGCGATGACAGACGTAGTATGAATAAGATTGTTTATGTTGAAGATGAACCCGAAGTGGGTCAATTGATCGCCGCTTATCTGGGTAAACATGATATTGAAGTGGTTGTCGAACCTCGTGGCGATCGCGCTGAAGACGTCGTCACCCGCGAAAATCCGGACCTGGTGTTGCTGGACATTATGCTGCCCGGAAAAGATGGCATGACGCTTTGCCGGGATCTGCGCGCGAAGTGGGACGGCCCGATCGTGCTGCTGACCTCTCTCGACAGCGATATGAATCATATTCTGTCCCTTGAGATGGGCGCGAATGACTACATCCTGAAAACCACGCCGCCGGCGGTCCTGCTTGCCCGTTTGCGCCTTCATCTGCGTCAGCGTGCCAGCGCTGAGCGTGAAGCGCCTGCGCCCTCTTTAACGCCGCATAAGGCGATGCGGTTCGGCACGCTTTCTATCGACCCGGTCAACCGACAGGTTATGCTTTCCAGGGAGCTGATTGCGCTCTCAACCGCAGATTTTGACCTGCTGTGGGAGCTGGCAACTCATGCCGGGCAAATTATGGACCGGGATGCATTGCTGAAAAATCTGCGCGGCGTAAGTTACGACGGAATGGATCGTAGCGTTGATGTGGCGATTTCTCGCCTGCGAAAAAAACTGCAGGACAGCGCCACCGAGCCCTACCGCATTAAAACCGTACGTAATAAGGGCTACCTGTTTGCCCCGCACGCATGGGAAACCTGAAAAAAAACTACACAGTAAATTTCGAAAAATAACTTGCGATGCATCAGGATTGTTATCGGTATACGTCGTAAGTTTTCGATTATATGCATCGTTAGTCATGAAATATCCCTTGATCACATTCCTCTTACCTGTTCAATTTCGATGTGCATTTTTCGCGTAAACAAAAGTAGCTCTAATGTATTTCATTGCTATAGTACAATATATATTCAGCAGTTCAGGAACCATTATCGATCAAAAATCCGTCACTTAAATGCACATTGTGTTAAAAATGAACTTTACAATTGACTAAATTATTATCTTATCCTTATGAAAACAAAGGGGATATAGTTAGCATATAAATAATATCGATCTTTTTCAATAGCTTACGCGTTTGCAGAAATCTAATTCTCATGCTAAACCTTATACTCTCTCAATTATTTAATGAACGAGGTATAGCAATGTCATGGAGAGTCATTAGCTCGGTAATTTGTCCTAACACGGGAATCGTTTATTCAAGCATCTTGGGACTCAAGTTCTTGAAACTCATCATTTGGTATGAAAGCGATGTCTATTTGTACCCCGGCGATAGGATATATCCGACAAAGAATGGCGTCTTCATTAATGGCGTTTTCAAGCCAATATCGATATACAACATCTCCCCTTACAACGAGATGTTATGGAGTGAAATTAAAAACAAGATGGCCTGCCCATACAATCGAAACCAGGAAGAGGAGATATGTACCTACGCGGTGCATTGCAACGCGCGTAAGTGTCCGCATGGGTTTATCACGAATCCACTGATTGTCAGCACAGTCAAATCCAGACATTAACGAATGTTGGTAATGTTCAGGTTACAAAGATAAGTCTCTTTGTCGCACCGTTTGCGCCGGATACCTCTCACTGGTAAACGCCATAAATAAAGCCACCCGCAGGTGGCCTTTGTCATTGTTATTCTGATTCACAAATACTCTCAATCGCAAATAAACTCGTATAGCGAAGCGTAAACGGATTACCCGGGCATTGATGGAATAAAGCGATGCCGTGTTTTATTACCTTTCGACGAATACCCCTTTTCAACGCATCATGCCTGACTTGCGCCCATAGCGACCCTGCTGGTAAAAGACGTGTAGTGAAGCCCCTGTTTCGGTGAAATTAATGAAGAAGCTGTTTGTTCAGTTTTATTTACTGCTGTTTGTCTGCTTTCTGGTGATGACCATGCTGGTCGGGCTGGTCTATAAGTTCACCGCAGAGCGTGCGGGCAGACAATCCCTGGACGATCTGATGAAAAGCTCGCTCTACCTGATGCGTAGCGAGCTGCGCGAAATTCCTCCGCATGACTGGGCACGTACGTTAAAAGAGCTGGATCTGAATCTGTCGTTTGATCTGCGTATCGAACCCATGAAGGATTTTGATTTAGCGCCGCCGGCGATGCAGCGTTTGCGCGACGGAGACATCGTCGCACTGGACGAGAAATATACCTTCATTCAGCGTATTCCGCGCAGCCACTATGTCCTGGCCGTCGGGCCAGTGCCCTATCTCTATTACCTGCACCAGATGCGCCTGCTGGATCTCGCCCTGCTGGGCTTTATTGCCATCTCGCTCGCTTTCCCTGTGTTCATCTGGATGCGACCGCACTGGCAGGACATGCTGAAACTGGAATCCGCCGCACAGCGTTTTGGGGAGGGTCATTTAACTGAACGCATACATTTCGATAGCGGTTCCAGTTTTGACCGTCTCGGTATTGCCTTTAACCAGATGGCCGATAACATCAACGCCCTGATTGCCAGCAAGAAGCAGCTTATCGACGGCATTGCGCATGAACTGCGCACTCCGCTGGTACGCCTGCGTTATCGCCTGGAGATGAGCGAGAACCTCACCGCCGCGGAATCGCAGGCCCTCAATCGGGATATTGGCCAGCTTGAAGCGCTGATTGAAGAGCTGCTGACCTATGCCCGCCTCGATCGGCCTCAGACGGAGTTGCACCTCAGTACGCCGGATCTTCCCGTCTGGCTACAGACGCATATTAACGATGTGCAGAGCGTTAACCCTCAGCGAAAACTGCTGACAGCCATTACCCCCGGCGCGTACGGCGCGCTGGACATGCGCCTGATGGAACGCGTGCTGGATAATCTGATGAACAACGCCATGCGCTACAGCGAAACCACGCTGCGCATAGGTTTAGATTTGCAGGGGAGCCAGGCAATTCTGTGTGTGGAAGACGATGGCCCCGGTATTGAGCCAGCGGAGCGTGAAAAAGTTTTCGAGCCGTTTGTGCGCCTCGACCCCAGCCGCGACCGTGCTACCGGCGGCTGTGGTCTGGGGCTGGCTATTGTCCGTTCTATTGCCCAGGCGATGGGCGGTTCGGTTCGCTGCGAAGCGAGCGAGCTGGGCGGGGCCCGGTTCGTCTTTAGCTGGCCGATCTATCACAACATTCCTCTTCCCGTACCTGCCTGACCTAAACCGCACGCTGGCCTGACCCGGCGTGTTGTGCTATATCAGTAGTATGTTGTAACTAATTAAGGGCTATTATGGCGACTTACGATCTCATCGAAAGGCTTAACACCACATTTCGGGAAATAGAGCAGGCGTTACTGACCCTGACGGCGCAACTACAGGGCTGCCGCCTGCTGGCCGCCCGCGTCTTTTCCCTGCCCGAGGTGGCGAAAGGCGCGGAACACGACCCGCTGAACACCATTGAGGTAACGCAGCATATCGGTAAAGTGGCGCTGGAACTGACGTTGCAGCACTATCGCCGCCTTTTCATCCAGCAGCAGTCCGAAAATCGCAGCAGTAAGGCCGCCGTTCGCCTGCCCGGCGTCATCTGTCTGCAAACGGATACCGCAACACGTGAAGCCATTGAGGCGCAAATTACGCATATTAATACGCTGAAAGCCGCCTTCGAGAAAATCGTGACCGTTGAGTCCGGGCTGGCACCGGCTGCCCGTTTTGAATGGGTGCATCGCCAGCTTCCGGGGCTGATCACCCTGAATGCTTACCGCACGCTGACGGTACTGCGCCACCCCGCCACGCTGCGCTTCGGCTGGGCCAACAAGCACATCATTAAAAACTTCACGCGCGACGAGATCCTGGCTCAGCTGGAGAAAAGCCTGAAATCGCCGCGAACGGTCGCCCCGTGGTCGCGGGAACAGTGGATTGAACGGCTGGAGCAGGAGTACCACAGCATTGCCTCCCTGCCGGCTGATACCCGTCTTAAAATAAAGCGTCCGGTGAAGGTGCAGCCTATCGCTCGTGTCTGGTATGCCGGACAGCAAAAGCAGGTGCAATACGCCTGCCCGACACCGCTGATTGCGCTCTACGATGCCGATCAGGGTGCGGTGGTGCCGGATATAGGAGAACTGCTGAACTACGATGCTGAAAACGTTCAGCATCGCTATAAACCCCAGGCACAGCCGCTACAGCTGATTATCCCGCGGCTGCACCTGTATGTGGCGCAGTGATTACCTGATGCTGCCCACCATCGCTTCCGGGCGGACCCAGGCATCAAACTCGGCGTCCGTCAGGTAGCCCAGCGCCAGCGCAGAGGCTTTCAGGGTAAGCCCCTCTTTGTGCGCTTTTTTAGCGATTTCGGCCGCTTTGTCATAACCAATATGGGTGTTTAGCGCCGTGACCAGCATCAGGGACTCATTCAGCAGCTGGCTGATTCGCTCGCGATTAGGCTCAATGCCCACCGCGCAGTGCTCGTTAAAGCTCTCCATGCCATCGGCCAGCAGACGAATCGATTGCAGTACGTTGTGGATCACCATCGGGCGATAGACGTTAAGCTCGAAGTTACCCGACGCGCCGCCCATGTTGACCGCAACGTCATTACCCATCACCTGACAGCACAGCATGGTCATGGCTTCGCACTGCGTCGGGTTTACTTTACCCGGCATAATGGAGCTGCCCGGCTCGTTTTCCGGAATGCTGATTTCGCCGATGCCGCAGCGCGGGCCGGAGGCCAGCCAGCGCACGTCGTTGGCGATTTTCATCAGCGAGGCTGCCAGCCCTTTCAGCGCGCCATGGGTATGGACCAGCGCATCACAGGTCGCCAGCGCTTCGAATTTATTCGGGGCGGTAACAAACGGCTGCCCGGTGATCTTCGCCAGCTCTTCGGCCACGCGCACCGCGTACTCGGGATGGGTGTTTAACCCGGTGCCAACCGCCGTTCCGCCGAGCGCCAGCTCCGCCAGATGCGGCAGGCTGTTGTCTATATGCTTAAGATTGTGCTCCAGCATCGCCACCCAGCCGGAGATCTCCTGGCCAAGCGTCAGCGGCGTGGCGTCCTGCAGGTGCGTACGACCAATTTTTACAATGTCGCCGAAAGCCTGCGCTTTCTCGTTAAGCGTAGATTTGAGCACGTTGAGTTGCGGGATAAGCTGCTCGCGGATAGCGATGACGGCCGCCACGTGCATGGCCGTCGGGAACACGTCGTTGGAACTCTGGCTTTTATTCACGTCATCGTTCGGGTGAACCTTCCGCTCCATGCCGCGCACGCCGCCAAGGAGCTCGCTTGCGCGGTTCGCCAGCACCTCGTTCATGTTCATGTTGCTCTGGGTGCCTGAGCCGGTCTGCCAGATGGCAAGGGGGAATTCGTCGGGATGTTTGCCCGCCAGCACTTCGTCGGCGGCATTGATGATGGCGGAGGCTTTATCGGCATCCAGCAGGCCCAGATCCTGATTGACTTTGGCGGCAGCGCGTTTGGTCAACGCCAGCGCCTGGATTAGCGAGACGGGCATTTTCTCTGTCGAAATGCGGAAATGCTCCAGCGAACGCTGGGTTTGCGCGCCCCATAGCTTGTCGGCCGGGACGTCGATGGCGCCCATGGAGTCTTTCTCACGGCGATGCATTGTCATTACTTACTCCTTGATAACAAAGATGGGATTGCTCACATGCTTAAGAGATAAGTATTGATGACTTCTGAGAAACGTTATGGCGCTTTGTGCGCTCTTTTTGATGTCGGGTGGCGGCTGCGCCTTACCCGACCTACGAGAATGTAGGCCGGGTAAGCGTCAGCGCCACCCGGCAATTTACAGAATTACTTCACACACGCCGAACACTGGGAAGACTGGATCTGTTTGAAGAAGTCGTTACCTTTGTCATCCACAAGAATGAACGCCGGGAAGTCTTCCACTTCAATTTTCCAGATCGCTTCCATACCCAGTTCCGGGTACTCCACGCACTCCAGGCTCTTGATACTGCCCTGTGCCAGCACCGCTGCCGGGCCGCCGATGCTGCCGAGGTAGAAGCCGCCGTGCTTGTGGCACGCGTCCGTCACCTGCTGGCTGCGGTTGCCTTTCGCCAGCATGATCATGCTGCCACCGTTGGCCTGCAACTGGTCGACGTAGGAGTCCATACGGCCCGCCGTCGTTGGGCCTAACGAGCCGGAAGCATACCCATCAGGCGTTTTTGCCGGGCCTGCGTAGTAGATCGGGTGATCTTTAATGTACTGCGGCAGCCCTTCACCGTTGTCCAGGCGCTCTTTCAGCTTCGCATGGGCGATGTCGCGGCCCACGATAATCGTCCCGTTCAGGGAAAGGCGCGTTGAAACCGGATACTGCGAAAGCTGCGCCAGGATCTCCTTCATCGGGCGATTCAGGTCAACGCGTACCGCTTCGCCCTCACCCGCTTTACGCAGTTCTTCAGGGATGTATTTGCCCGGGTTGTTCTCCAGCTTTTCGATCCAGATGCCGTCGCGGTTGATCTTCGCTTTGATGTTACGATCCGCAGAGCACGACACGCCCATCCCCACTGGACAGGATGCACCGTGGCGCGGGAGGCGGATCACGCGAATGTCATGCGCGAAGTATTTGCCGCCAAACTGCGCGCCCAGCCCCAGATTCTGCGCTTCGGCCAGCAGTTCCTGCTCAAGCTGCACGTCGCGGAACGCCTGACCATGTTCGTTACCTTCCGTTGGCAGGCCATCGTAGTATTTGGTTGAGGCCAGCTTAACGGTTTTCAGGGTGCTTTCAGCAGACGTACCGCCAATCACAAACGCGATATGGTACGGCGGGCAGGCCGCAGTGCCAAGGGTGCGCATCTTCTCAACCAGATAGTTCTTCAGCTTGCCCGGGGTAAGCAGCGCTTTGGTTTCCTGGTAAAGATAGGTTTTGTTGGCTGAACCGCCGCCTTTGGCAATGCAGAGGAATTTGTACTCGTCACCGTCGACACTATAGAGGTCAATCTGCGCAGGCAGGTTGGTGCCGGTGTTCACCTCTTTGTACATATCCAGCGCCGCGTTTTGCGAATAGCGCAGGTTATCTTCGGTGTAGGTATTGTAAACGCCGCGCGCCAGCGCCGCTTCGTCACCGCCGCCGGTCCAGACGCGCTGGCCTTTTTTACCGGTGATAATCGCCGTGCCGGTGTCCTGGCAGGTCGGCAGAATGCCTTTCGCCGCGATATCAGAGTTACGCAGGAATTGCAGGGCAACGTACTTGTCGTTCTCGCTGGCTTCCGGATCGCTCAAAATATCGGCAACCTGCTGCTGATGCGCCGGACGGAGCATAAAGGAAGCATCGTGGAAGGCTTGCTGCGCCAGCAGCGTCAGCGCCTGCGGGTCAACTTTGAGGATCTCCTGCCCTTCAAACTCAGAGACAGAAACGTAATCGCGGGTTAACAGGTAATACTCGGTCCGATCCTGACTGAGGGGGAAAGGATCCTGATAATGGAAGGGTTTATTCGACATTATTCTCTCACTTACTGCTTCGGTCTGTTTATTCAGGGCAGATGTTCCGCTGCCCGGCTTAAAAGCGAGTCAGCTTATCCTACACAATTTTTTAACAAAAACTGAGACTAGTACGACTTTTTACATCCCCAGGTTACTTCCATTCGGTTTATTGCTTTAATACGCGAAGTTAATTCCACATATGAATCAGGGCTTGATAATGCAAAAACTCATCAACTCAGTGCAAAACTACGCCTGGGGAAGTAAAACTGCGTTAACGGATCTCTACGGTATCGCCAACCCGGACAACCTGCCGATGGCAGAGCTGTGGATGGGCGCGCACCCGAAGAGCAGCTCAAAAATTGAAGATGCCAGCGGCCAGGTGCGCAGCCTGCGTGATGTCATCGATGCCGACAAAGCCGCGCTGCTCGGCGATAAAGTGGCGAATCGTTTTGGTGAGCTGCCTTTTCTGTTCAAGGTATTGTGCGCCGACCAGCCGCTCTCCATTCAGGTTCACCCGAACAAAAAAGCCTCTGAGCTGGGCTTTGCCAAAGAAAATGCCGCCGGTATTCCGTTAGACGCCGCAGAGCGTAACTACAAAGATCCTAACCACAAGCCGGAACTGGTTTTCGCCCTTACCCCTTTCCTGGCGATGAATGCCTTCCGCGAGTTTTCCGAGATCATCTCCCTGCTGCAACCGGTCGCTGGGGCTCACAACGCGATCGCCCACTTCCTGGAAAACCCGAACGCAGAAGCCCTGAGCGCGCTGTTTGCCAGCCTGTTGAATATGCAGGGCGAGGAAAAATCCCACGCGCTGGCGGTGCTGAAAGCCGCGCTGAACGGCCAGCAGGGTGAGCCATGGGACACCATTCGCGTAATTTCCGCGTTTTATCCGGACGACAGCGGCCTCTTCTCTCCGCTGCTGCTGAACGTGGTGAAGCTCAACCCGGGCGAAGCAATGTTCCTGTTCGCTGAAACCCCGCACGCCTACCTGAATGGCGTGGCACTGGAGGTGATGGCTAACTCCGATAACGTACTGCGCGCGGGCCTGACGCCAAAATACATCGACATCCCTGAGCTGGTTGCCAACGTGAAGTTCGTGGCGAAACCTGCTGCGGAGCTGCTTACTCAGCCGGTGAAAAACGGCGCAGAACTGGACTTCCCGATTCCGGTTGACGATTTTGCCTTCTCCCTGCATGACCTCAGCGCAGACGAAACCGCCATTGCACAGGAGAGCGCCGCGATCCTGTTCTGTGTGGAAGGCGAAGCGACGTTGCATAACGGTAGCGAGCGTCTGCTGCTTAAACCGGGGGAGTCCGCTTTTGTCCCGGCAAACGAGTCGCCTGTCTTCGTGAGCGGCACTGGTCGCCTGGCGCGCGTTTTTAATAAGCTTTAGGGACTTACTGAATTTTTTAACAACTCTTGCTAAGCTAGTAACAGGCGTTGTAACACCAGGCGGTTTTAACCGCCTGGTTTCATTTTAGGGATAATCGCAATGAAAAAATCGGTCGTAGCGGTAGGAGTGATTGTTGCTTTAGGCGTGATCTGGACGGGTGCTTCCTGGTATACCGGGAAACAGCTGGAAAGCCGTCTGGCAGAGATGATGGCACAGGCAAACAGCGAAATTAAGCGCAGCGCGCCTGAAGCAGGTCTGGAGCTGAGCTACCAGAACTACCAGCGTGGCGTCTTTACCAGCCATATGCAGGTGGTGGTGAAGCCGGTAGCGGGCAATCAGAACGCCTGGCTGAAACCGGGCCAGAGCGTGGTACTGGATGAAGTGGTCAGCCACGGTCCGTTCCCGCTGGCACAGTTGAAAAAGTTTAACCTGATCCCCTCTATGGCATCCGCCAGAACCGTACTGGTAAATAACGAGGTGACGAAGCCAATTTTCGATATGGCGAAAAATGAGTCGCCGTTCGAGATCAATACCCGCATCAGCTATGCCGGTGATACGCGTTCCGACATCGACCTGAAAGCGCTGAATTACGAACAAGGCACCGATAAAGTCGCCTTCAGCGGCGGTAATTTCCAGCTTGATGCCGATCGCGACGGCAAGAATGTCTCTCTGACCGGCGATGCCGCCAGCGGCCTGGTGAATTCAGTCAATGAATATAACCAGAAGGTCCAGCTTACCTTCAACAACCTGAAAGCCAGCGGCAATAGCCGTATGACCGATTTTGACGAGCGTATTGGCGATCAGAAGCTGAGCCTCGATAAGATCGCCATTGCGATTGAAGGTAAAGAGATGGCAGTGCTGGAAGGCATGGATCTGGACGGCAAGTCTGACGTTTCCAAAGACGGTAAAAGCATCAACACCCAGCTGGATTACAGCCTGAAAAGCCTGAAAGTACAGAATCAGGACCTGGGTACCGGCAAGCTGTCACTGAAAATTGGCAACATTGACGGCCAGGCATGGCACGAATTTAGCCAGAAATACAGCAAAGAGAGTCAGGCTCTGCTGACCGATGCCGCCCTGCAACAGAACCCGCAGGCGTACCAGCAGCAGGCGATGGCCGTGCTGTTTAATAACCTGCCGATCCTGCTGAAAGGCGAGCCGGTAATTACCGTTGCGCCACTGAGCTGGAAAAACGACAAAGGCGAAACCAACTTCAACCTGTCGCTGTTCCTGAAGGATCCGGCGGCCGCGACCGGCGAGCCGCAGACCCTGGCGCAGGAAGTTGACCGCAGCGTGAAATCGCTCGACAGCAAGCTGACCATCCCGATGGATATGGCAACCGAGTTCATGACGCAGATTGCGAAACTCGAAGGGTATGGTGAAGAAGATGCAGGTAAACTGGCAAACCAACAGGTGAAAGGCCTGGCGGCGATGGGCCAGATGTTCCGCATCACGAAGGTGGAAGACAACACCATTTCCACCAGCCTGCAATATGCTAATGGCCAGGTAACGCTCAACGGCGACAAAATGCCGCTGGAAGATTTTGTCGGCATGTTTGGTATGCCGACGCTGGGCATTCCGGCACCGGCTGAACCGGCAGCGCCGCCAGCAGTACCGCAGCAGTAAACGAAAAACCCCTCGCATGAGGGGTTTTTTATTGCCGGGCGATGTGCAGCAGAGATTACTTCACCGTCACTAACCGCGCCGCCACAATCTGATGGCCGGCCTGCACGTCCGTATTTTCAATACGCTGCATAATTCGGTCTGCCAGGGTGTACCCCATTTCACGAGCCGGCGTCGTCGCCCAGACGATGGGGAGATCGTCTAGCGCATTTTCACCGACATCCGCAAATGCCCCCAGCGCTACCTGATGGCCGAAGAACGTTTCTACCCCGCCCTCACCGCTCTGGCGTCCGGCGCGGATCAAGCCGAACCACGCCCCCATCGCAATCACATCGTTATAGCAAATCACCGCGCTGATTGTCGGGCTGTTGCGAAGCAACGTGCCGATGGCTTCGGCGGCTTTTTTCTGGCTGGATTCACACTCCACCACCCATTCGCTGTGAAACGGCAAGCCGTATTTGATGAGCGTGGAGCAGTAACCGCCCACCCGCTCGGCACGCGTCAGGGACGAGCTTTTACCGCCGAGCCAGGCGATGCGCTGATGGCCGCGATGAATAAGATGCTCGGTCAGCATTTGCGCGGCCTGCATGTTATCCGGCCGAAGGGTATCGGCTTCGTCGAGATAGCTGGCGCGTGACGCAACCACCAGCGGTACGCCTTTCTGCGCCGCGCGCTCACACAATTCACTGCCCACACCGGACGCGCCGGCCACGATCACCCCATCCACCCCTTGCGTCAGCAGCATATCCAGCCTGGAGAGCAGCTGCTCCGGTTCGCGCCCACCGTGGAGCAGGAAAACCATTCGCCCCTGCGCTTCAAGCGCCTCGGTAAGCCCGGCGGTCAGTTCTGCATAAAACGGCGACGCGAGGTCGCGAACAATCAGCCCTATCACCCCGCTTTGCCCACCGCGCAGCGCCGACGCCTGGCGATTACGCACAAAGCCCAGTTGCTCAACGGCCTCGTTGACGCGCTGACCCGTAGCAGGAGAGATGCGCCCTTTCCCGCTCAATACCAGCGAAACGGTGCTAACGGAAACCCCCGCCGCCAGCGCGACATCGTTGATGGTGATCTTTTTCGCTACAGCCATGTGGTGGCGTGACTCCTTGATAATGAGATCGCTAAAACGTTTTATCAATACGTTATCTTTATACTACCAGTAAAAGCCTGAGAATGTGATTTAGCGCGCACTAAAGTTTGATAAAACGTTTTATCTTTTCGCCCCATCGCGGTCGTTAAATCTCTTTCTACCATTTAAGGAGTCGTTTTATGACGACGAAAGCAGCACAAAAAATATCGCTGTGGGAGTTTTTCCAGCAACTGGGCAAAACCTTTATGCTGCCCGTGGCGCTTCTCTCTTTTTGCGGGATCATGCTGGGGATCGGCAGCTCGTTAAGCAGCCATGACGTCATTACTCTAATCCCTTTCCTCGGAAATCCGGTACTTCAGGCGATCTTCATCTGGATGAGCAAGGTCGGCTCTTTTGCCTTTAGCTTCCTGCCGGTAATGTTCTGTATCGCCATTCCTCTGGGTCTGGCGCGCGAAAACAAAGGCGTGGCGGCGTTTGCGGGCTTCGTTGGCTATGCGGTCATGAACCTTGCGGTTAACTTCTGGCTGACCGCCAAAGGGATCCTGCCCACGACCGACGCGGCGGTACTGAAAGCCAATAACATTCAGAGCGTGATTGGAATTCAGTCCATCGATACCGGGATCCTTGGAGCCGTGATCGCGGGAGTGATCATCTGGATGCTGCACGAGCGCTTTCATAACATCCGCCTGCCCGATGCGCTGGCCTTCTTCGGCGGCACCCGCTTTGTGCCAATCATTACGCTGGTTGTGATGGGTCTGTTTGGTCTGATCATCCCTCTGATTTGGCCGGTTTTTGCCATGGGGATCACCGGTATTGGCCGCATTATCAACGGCGCGGGTGATTTCGGCCCGATGATTTTCGGTACGGGTGAACGTCTGCTGCTGCCATTTGGTTTACAGCATATCCTGGTTGCCCTGATCCGCTTTACTGAAGCAGGCGGCACTATGGACGTTTGCGGTCATTCCGTTAGCGGCGCGCTGACCATCTTCCAGGCCCAGCTGAGCTGCCCGACCACGCACGGCTTCTCTGAAAGTGCGACGCGTTTCCTCTCTCAGGGGAAAATGCCTGCCTTCCTCGGCGGCCTGCCGGGCGCTGCGCTGGCGATGTACCACTGCGCCCGCCCGGAAAATCGTCATAAAATTAAAGGCCTGCTGATCTCCGGCGTTATTGCCTGCGTGGTGGGCGGTACGACAGAACCTATCGAGTTCCTGTTCCTGTTCGTGGCACCGGTGTTATACCTCATCCACGCCGTACTGACAGGCCTGGGCTTCACCGTGATGGCTGTGCTCGGTGTAACCATCGGTAACACTGACGGTAACGTGATTGACTTCGTGGTATTCGGTATCCTGCACGGCCTGTCCACCAAGTGGTACCTGGTGCCGGTTGTGGCCGCCATCTGGTTCGCGGTTTACTACGGGATCTTCCGCTTCGCCATCACCCGCTTTAACCTGAAAACGCCTGGCCGCGATACCGATACGGCCACCAGCGTTGAACAGGCAGTGGCCGGTACCGTTGGGAAATCCGGATATAACACGCCGGCTATTCTGGCGGCGCTGGGCGGTGCGGATAACATTACCTCTCTGGATAACTGCATCACCCGCCTGCGTTTGTCGGTGGCGGACATGTCCAAAGTGGATACCAACGCACTTAAAGCTAACCGGGCTATCGGCGTGGTACAGTTAAATCAACACAATTTGCAGGTCGTCATTGGCCCGCAGGTACAGTCAGTGAAGGATGAGCTGGCAACCCTGATGCGAACCGTCGAAGCCTGATGCCTCGCCCCCCTCGTCATGAGGGGGTTTTACTTTACGGAGCACCGTCATGTTTGATTTTTCTACCGTCGTGGATCGACACGGCACCTGGTGTACCCAGTGGGATTATGTCGCTGACCGTTTTGGGGCTGCCGACCTGCTGCCCTTCACCATCTCTGATATGGATTTCGCCACCGCTCCCTGTATTACCGATGCGCTGCACCAGCGCATCAACCACGGCGTGTTTGGCTACAGCCGCTGGAAAAATGACGAATTTCTGGCTGCCGTGGCGCACTGGTTCCGGCAACGCTTTAACAGTCAGATTGATACCGAAACCGTAGTGTATGGGCCGTCGGTCATTTATATGGTCTCGGAGCTGATCCGCATATGGTCCGCGCCTGGCGACGGCGTGGTGGTTCATACCCCGGCTTACGATGCCTTTTATAAAGCCATTGAAGGCAACCAGCGTACCGTTGTTTCCGTGCCGATGCAGAAAACGGCGCGTGGCTGGGACGGCAATATGGCCGCGCTGGAAGCGGCGCTGGCAAAACCGGAAAACACGGTTCTGCTGCTGTGTAGCCCGCAAAATCCGACCGGCAAAGTCTGGACGCGGGAAGAGCTGGCCACTATTGCAACGCTTTGCAGCCGTCATGATGTGGCGGTAATCAGCGACGAAATTCATATGGACATGGTATGGGGCACGCATCGCCATACCCCGTGGAATGAGGTTGCACGCGGTAAATGGGCGCTGCTGACCTCCGGTTCCAAAAGCTTCAATATTCCGGCACTGACGGGCGCCTGGGGGCTTATCGCCGATGACGACAGCCGTAACGCCTATCTGAATGCATTAAAAGGGCGGGACGGACTCTCTTCCCCTTCCGTGCTGGCGCTGACCGCGCACATTGCTGCTTACCGGCAGGGCGAACCCTGGCTGGACGCGCTGCGGACCTATCTCGAAGAAAACCTGCGCTACATTGCTGACGAACTGAATGCTGCATTTCCGACACTCAACTGGCAACCGCCAGAGGCCACCTATCTGGCCTGGATTGATCTCAGCCCACTCGGTATTGATGACAATACGCTGCAAAACGTGCTGATTGAACAGCAAAAAGTGGCCATCATGCCGGGATATACTTATGGGGATGAAGGTAAAGGCTATGTGCGACTGAACGCTGGCTGTCCTCGCAGTAAGCTCGAACAGGGCGTTAAGCGCCTTATTGCGGGTATCAACACTCTGCTGTAAATAATTTGCGCAACGGAATATTCCCTTGCGCAAATAGCTTTTTCCCCCGTTTTGTTTTTATAATATGGCGCACTTTAACCAGCAAAGAGTGCGACCATGATTGATACACGCCTGCCTTTAACTGATATTCACCGCCACCTCGACGGGAACATTCGTGCCCAAACTATTCTCGATCTTGGTCGCCAGTTCAATTTAACGCTTCCTGCCGAAACGCTTGAAACCCTGATCCCCCATGTCCAGGTGACGTCGAACGAGCCGGATCTGGTAAGTTTTCTGAGCAAGCTTGACTGGGGCGTGAAGATGCTGGCCTCGCTCGATGCCTGTCGCCGTGTCGCCTTTGAAAACATCGAAGATGCCGCTCGCAACGGCCTGCACTATGTCGAACTGCGTTTCTCTCCGGGCTATATGGCGATGACCCACAGTCTCCCCGTAGCGGGCGTGGTTGAAGCGGTCATTGAGGGCGTGCGTGAAGGTTGCAAAACCTTTGACGTTCAGGCGCGTTTGATCGGCATTATGAGCCGTACCTTCGGTGAAGCGGCCTGTCTTCAGGAGCTGGAAGCGTTACTGGCGCATCGCGACCAGATCACCGCCATCGACCTGGCCGGTGATGAGTTGGGCTTCCCGGGCAGCCTGTTCCTGTCTCATTTCAACCGCGCACGTGATGCAGGATGGCATATTACCGTTCATGCTGGCGAAGCCGCGGGGCCGGAAAGCATCTGGCAGGCCATTCGTGAACTGGGTGCGGAACGTATTGGTCACGGTGTGAAAGCCATTGAAGATCGCGCGCTGATGGATTTCCTCGCCGAACAACGTATTGGAATCGAATCCTGCCTGACCTCCAATATTCAGACCAGTACAGTGGCGTCGCTGGCGCAACACCCGCTGAAAACCTTCCTTGAACACGGGGTGCTGGCTTCACTGAACACGGACGATCCGGCGGTTCAGGGCGTGGATATTATTCACGAATACAACATCGCCGCGCCGCAGGCCGGGCTGAGCCGCGAGCAGATCCGTCAGGCGCAAATCAACGGGCTGGAGATCGCCTTCCTGACGCCTGAAGAGAAACAGGCGCTGCGCGATAAAGTTGCTCAGTAGTCCTCTTTACTGCCGGGTGGCGCTGCGCTTACCCGGCCTACGAAAGCGTTTGGCACTTATGCCAGACAGAGCGTTGCGCGATGTTTGGCAGATTCGATCCCCAGCTCGATGAGCTCCATAATCTGGATTGCCTGGCTCGCCGGAACCGGATTTTCACCTGAACCGTTCAGCGCGTCACGAATTGCGGCGTAATACGCCGGATAGTTCCCAGGCTGGGTCAACACCGTCTCTTCAACCAGTACCTCACCCTCCGCACGCGTCACCACCCCGTCCCGCATGTCGTAGCCCCAGTCCTCCTGCGGTAAGCGTTCGCCATTTTTGAGGCGCTCTTCCTGCGGATCCAGGCCGAACTTCACATAGCTGCCGCGCGCCCCGTGAAGGATATAACGGGCCGATTCCGCCGCCGCAAGCATTGTCCCGTGCAGCACAATGCGCCGCTGCGGATAACTCAAAACGGCGTGGAAATAGTCGGTGGTCTGCGCCCCCGGCCTGAGCTGCGCTAAATCGACCGTCATGCTTACGGGCAGACCAAACAGATGAACGGCCTGATCGAGAAGATGCGGCGCTAAGTCATACCAGATGCCGCTGCCCGGTCCCGCCTGCTCGCGCCAGCGATCTCGCACCTGCGGACGATAACGATCGAAGTGAGACTCAAAAAAAGCAATTTCGCCGAGCGTGCCTTCGTTTATCAGCGCTTTGATCGTCAGGAAATCACTATCCCAGCGCCGGTTGTGAAAGACCGACAATAACCGACCCAGGCTTCGCGCCAGCGCATCCAGCTCGCGCGCCTGTGACAACGTCACGGTAAAAGGCTTATCGACAACGACATGTTTGCCAGCCTCCAGCGCCGCTTTCGCCAGGGGGAAATGGGTGTCGTTAGGGGTGGGAATGACAATAAGGTCAATATTAGGATCGTTAAACAGATGCTTAGGCTCCGTTACCACCGGCACGGCTGGCCAGTCGGCATGGACTTTGGTTTCATCGCTGCTTGTGATAGCCGCCAGTTCCATTCCCGGCGTGCCGGCAACCAGCGGCGCATGAAAGGTTTTGCTTGCGTACCCGTAGCCAATAAGACCGACGCGGATGTTTTCACTCATCGTATGCCCCCTCGCTGTGCGCTTATTTATCACTGGCCTTGTGCTTAACGCACAGATTAATAATGTGCCCTGTGAGTTAAAATAGCATCTCGCGACAGCTTTTTTTGTTACCTCGCATTAAAGTGTGTATATGGGGCCCGGGAATCGTTCCCAAAGCGCTTGCTCTGTCGAAAAGGCCGCTGTAACATTTGTAATCTGTATTTATGGATAAATTACAAACACAAAATATGTCATCAATAATTAATCGAATCATTGAATTAGCGGGATGGATTGTCCTTGGCGTTTCAGTCGTGTTGCTCGGCATTGCCAGCCATATCGATAACTACCAGCCGCCGGAGCCTGTTACTGTTGCTCAACAAAAGTAAGCCGCATCGTCATAAAGCGTGACACATTACGTCATGGAACGTATTGCCAGCCGTAATGAACGGGGTTACCCTTCTCTTCCAGGCATCTGCTGATGCCTGATTCTTCGCAAAGAAAACTCCTAATTTCGTCGCGTTACCCGAGTGGACAGTTTACGTCTTTATTAATCCGTTTATTATTCGAACGCATTACCTTTATGGGTATTACCCTTTTATATGGAAACTTATTAATATGACAGTTCAGGACTATTTATTAAAATTTCGCAAGATCAATTCCCTCGAAAGCCTGGAAAAACTGTTTGACCATCTGAACTACACGCTGTCGGATAATCAGGACATCATCAATATGTACCGCGCGGCTGACCATCGTCGCGCCGAACTCGTCTCTGGCGGTCGTCTGTTCAACGTGGGGGAAGTACCTAAATCTGTCTGGCGTTACGTTGTATAAGAAAGTAGCCTTCGGCGTGAAATGTTATATACTCTCCGCCCTGCAAATTTCTGTATAACATTTCGCGCAGACTATGGGAGAGCGTATGACCGCATTGCCTGGAGAGAGAATTGGGGGCTGGTTAATCGCCCCGCTGGCATGGCTGCTGGTGGCTTTATTAAGCGCTTCGCTGGCGCTGTTGCTTTACACCACTGCACTGGTTACTCCTCATGCTATCCAGACACTGATGTCTCAGAGCGCGCTC
>NZ_JABMCU010000350.1:0-1413 GCF_013179605.1 Enterobacter sp. CM29
CAGCGGGGTGGCGCTGAAGACTTTCTTATTCTGGCTTCGGGGATCGTCGCCAAACACCGGCATCACCGTCCCGCTCAGGAAATTCTGTATCGGCGCGAGGTCAATTTTTTGCCGCTGAATGTGCCCCGGCGGGGCGGCATCGGCCAGGATATCGCCATCAGGCGAGACAACATACAGCTCGACGCTCGGATTAAAGGTCATCAGCCGGTCGAACAGCGGCTTTAAGGCGCTGCGATCCACCCTGCCCTGCGTATCCAGAATCGCTTCCCGCTGCGCAATCTGCTGCGCCAGCCCGCCTGAGAGACGCTGCACCATCGCATTGCCGTACTGCATGCTAACGTAGAGCTGCACCGCACAGGCGACGGTGGCGCAGAGCAACAGTAACACCGTAAACAGCAGCGTCAGGCGCTGGCTCAGGCTAAAGCGACGCATCATGATTCTGCTCCGCAAATTTGTAGCCTTTGCCCCAGACGGTGCGAACGATCTCCGGCTCGGCGGCATCTTTCTCTATTTTGATGCGCAGGCGGTTAATATGAGTGTTGACGGTGTGTTCGTAGCCTTCGTGCTGATACCCCCACACCTGCTCCAGCAATGCCAGCCGTGAAAAGACCTCTCCGGGATGGCGGGCAAAAAAATAGAGCAGTTCAAATTCACGCGGGGTGAGATCGACGTGTTGACCGTTAAGACGCACGGTGCGCGCCAGCGGATCGATAGTCAGACCGTGCGCCTGAATAATGCCGTCCGTCTGCGCCTGGCCCATCGCCTGCTGACGACGAAACAGCGCCTTAATGCGGGCAATCAGCTCCTGCACCGAGAAAGGTTTTGCCAGATAATCATCCGCCCCGGTTTCCAGGCCGGTAATACGGTCAGTTTCACTGCTGCGGGCGCTAATGATGATAATGGGCAGGTAGCGGGTCATCTGGCGGATACGGCGGCAAATCTCCAGACCATCAACATTCGGCAGCATCAGATCGAGGATCACCGCGTCCCACGGCTGTTTTTCCAGAAGCAGTAACGCCTTTCCCCCGTCCGGCTCGTGGGTAATGGCGTAGCCTTCATCTTCCAGGTTAAGACGCAGGAGTGCAGCGATATCGTGGTCGTCTTCTACCAGCAGGATCTGCTTCATGGGTAAGCCTTCAATCATTTGTTATGACGTAAGCTTACCTGATTTCGAGCGGGGGAAGAGTTCACATTTTGTTTAAGATTTCACGAGCAACGTCAGCACTTCGTAATGCGCAGTGTGCGGGAACATATCAAAGAGCTGAACGCGCGCAATGCGGTAGCCCGGCAGGCTGGCGATATCCTTCACCATGGTCTGCGCGTTACAGCTGGAGTAGACGATGTACTCCGGCGCCATCTGGCTCAGGTAGTCGCAGAGCGCCTGGCCGATGCCCCGGCGCGGCGGGTTTACCA
>NZ_JABMCU010000351.1:0-1400 GCF_013179605.1 Enterobacter sp. CM29
TAAAGACAGGGAAGTTATATTCACAGATAAATATTTCTATCTTAATGTAACTGGTGATTTATACGTTGCTGATATGGCAGTGTTTTGGGAGTGGGAAGATTATACTGGTTGGATTAACACTGATGTTCCTAAAGGAATATATAGAGTGAGCCTTGAAGGGGGTCATTTATTAAAGGGGGAAGAGACTGTTTACTGCTATGATTTAATTTTTGAAAAAACGAATCAACTTGGTATAAGAGATGTTGAACCACGCTCAGACTCCAGGATTTATTAAATCTATTAGCCTGCAAAGAAAGTAAAATTTTCCGGCTTTTGTTAGTTTTTTTAATCATGCCTGAAGAGACGCACATTGTAGTTAATCATAAATGTGACTTAAAAATGCTAAGAATTTGTTCGCTGAAATGGTTATGGGAATTAGGAAAGAGAGAATGTACTTTTTATGGGAGCGAGTTTAAGAAATGATTAAATGTAATCTAATCTCTAAAATAAGTATCTTTTCTGATGGTAATGACATTGGGCGGATTGGTGGAAATATCCCTAAATTCTTTTTAGATAAACTAGATATTGTTCGGGGTTATAAGTTTTATTTGACAGTTCAGAATCCTGATGATGGACATGAGTATATTACGATACTTACTCCAGGCGAATATGATGACATAATTGATAATAATATCTATCCTAATTGTTCAGTAAAAGTTTTCACACATACTTTTTCTGATGAAAGCAATAATGATGCATTTACGATAAAACACATTAACAAGGCAGTTATTGTTGGGTATGATAAGGTTGAAAGTGAAGAGTTTGAGTTTATCACTAAAACCGAAGAGGCAAGGTTAATACAATCTGAAAATTATTATTTTGATGCTTTGCAAAAGGATGGTTATAAATTTTTCATGCAGATAGATGAAGACTATTATCCTGATGCATTGCTTGATGGTGATTACATCTTTGGTTACGGTGCTTTGTATTTGTATAAAAACATATCTGGCGGGAATATCATAGCTGGTTTTTGGCAGTACTCATAAAGACAAGTGATTAATCAAGGCCGGATTAATATCGATTATTTCCGGCTTATCAAATACAGATGATATTTTTTATTCAGAATACACTTTTTTTCTTAATTTTTTAAATGGCTTTTATATAATTCTTTCTAAGTGATTATGGTATTAATATCAGGCTTCAGGAAAATATATATTTGTATAATTTAATAATAATTGCTCACCTGTATTTGAAACTCTATCTCCGCCAAAGTGTTAATATTTTAAGATGCATAGTTTCAACTGGTTAATTTTGTAATTCGATAAACACGACGGGATATCGTTGACATGAATGTAAAGGCACGAGAAAAAAATATGGTATGATTTACGGTCGTGATGCTTTAATAATATCTAGCGCTGAGT
>NZ_JABMCU010000352.1:0-1395 GCF_013179605.1 Enterobacter sp. CM29
GATTTAATTAAATCCCTGCTAACATGATGTGACGAAATAAAAATGGGCCAGAATCATCAGGCCCAAAAATGAAATTTACCTGTCCCAGCAGGGGCGATAACGCATTTTATATAGTTATTGCATTTTAAAAAATCTTTAGTTTAAAAATCAACCATCTAGAATAAAATCATCGTCAAAAATATGGCTTTTTGCTTCAACATTTTCAGCAATTACTATGTATTTAATTCCTTCATGAAGTGAGGTAGGCTGGTCAAACTCAAGCATGAAAACGTAGTCGTAAGTACGCCCGAACCAATAACCGCCCCCACTTTCTTTACTACGCTGAAAGAAAACCCATCCACCCGGTATAAATCTTTCCAGCTTTTCTCCACGATAGACTACTTGATAATTACTGTCCTTCCCGCCCATAAACCACCCAAAACAGTGTATGTTTATACAGTATTATAGGGTGTTTACTGAGCCTGGCAATCTCCTAGTTTCCTTAGTTGCGATGAATACGCCGCCATTTCCAAGGTTCAACGGGGGAATTAGAAGCCCAAAGACCAAGACGAGAACCTTTAGCAGAAGTCTCTAAGCGAGCTGCTATACGATCACTTGGGCGATTATGGTAGCGATACGCCCAGGCTAACCCCTCAGAAACTAGCGTATAATTAACTGGAGTGCAGTTTTCAGTTCCCTTTTTATACCTAACCTTACAGGCAGTCACGAACGCTAGTGTTCTCCCGTAACGGTCTTTAGCATCTTCTTTGACCCTCAGAGAACGGTTAGTAACTAGCGCAGACAAACGCCTTTTAGCATCCTGCCCGTATGCTTGTTTTGATTCTGGAGCGTCTATACCAGTAAGGCGTATCCTTACTGTCTCTTGAGCGGCCTTTAAAGAGCCAGACTGTGTTTTAACCACGTCTAGGGTGTCACCATCGATCACGCGACTTAAATGCGCTGTAAAATCCGCATGAGCGCATATACTGCAAAATAGTGGAAGAACATAAATAATTCTGTTTTTGAATAGTTTCACCATGATACCTTGTGTAATATTGTTTTGTTTACAAAGTAAGCATAACGTGTCGAGCCAGTTACACTCAACTTGTTGTTTCAGGGTGTGTTTGCTACTATCTAATTACCGGATAACATGCGCTATAACCGGTTGAAACGCATATTCTAACCCTTTCTTCCAGTGGCAATTATCATGTTGCCTCTGGCAGCATGATTAAGCCCTTAAAGGTAAATATCATGTTCGATTCTCTCGATAAACCTATCTATGAATTTTCCACCCGCGTAAATGTTGAAAATGTTCAGACTGAAATAGATCCTGACATTGTTAATCTTCAATATACTGGTGTTGATTCATATGCCAATCTTGACGCTTATTTGCAAGAACGCAGAGCATTTTTGTAT
>NZ_JABMCU010000353.1:0-1388 GCF_013179605.1 Enterobacter sp. CM29
AATCCCGCTGCGCCACGGCGTGCTGGGCCAGGAAACGTGCGGGCCGGGCGGCATCTCCTACGGCATGCGCTCCATCGGCGGCGTGCTTGAGCTGGTAGATTATATGGAGCAGTACTCCCCGAAAGCGTGGATGCTGAACTACTCCAACCCGGCGGCGATTGTCGCGGAAGCCACGCGCCGCCTGCGTCCGAACGCGAAAATCCTCAACATCTGCGACATGCCGATCGGCATTGAAGGCCGTATGGCGCAAATCGTCGGCCTGAAAGACCGCAAAGAGATGCGCGTGCGCTACTACGGTCTGAACCACTTCGGCTGGTGGACGTCGATTGAAGATCTGAACGGATACGATCTGATGCCGAAATTGCGCGAATACGTGGCGAAAAACGGTTATGTTCCACCTTCGGAAGATGCGCATACTGAAGCGAGCTGGAACGATACCTTCGCCAAGGCCAAAGACGTACAGGCGCTGGATCCGGACACCATGCCGAACACCTACCTGAAGTATTACCTGTTCCCGGACTATGTGGTCGCCCATTCCAACCCGGAGCGTACCCGCGCCAATGAAGTGATGGATCACCGTGAGAAGCATGTATTCAGTTCATGCCGGGCGATTATCGAAGCCGGTCATTCTTCTGCCGGTGAACTGGAAATCGACGAACATGCGTCGTACATCGTCGATCTGGCGACCGCGATTGCCTTTAACACCCAGGAACGCATGTTGCTGATTGTGCCTAACAATGGGGCTATCCATAATTTTGACGCCGACGCGATGGTAGAAATTCCGTGTCTGGTCGGCCACAACGGACCGGAGCCGCTGACCGTGGGTGATATTCCGCACTTCCAGAAAGGGCTCATGAGCCAGCAGGTGGCGGTGGAAAAACTGGTGGTGGACGCCTGGGAGCAGCGCTCGTATCAGAAACTCTGGCAGGCGATTACCCTGTCGAAAACCGTACCGAGCGCATCGGTGGCGAAGGCGATTCTGGACGATCTGATTGAAGCTAATAAGGATTACTGGCCAGAGCTGCACTAATCTTTCTGACCGGCATCGCCAGATGCCGGTCTCCTTGTCCTGGCTGAATTACGCTATGCTGAAGCCTGCATGATGCACGACAAGGAACCTTCATGAACATTTCCCGCCTCGGTGAAGCGCCGGACTACCGCTTCTCACTGGCTAACGAACGCACGTTCTTAGCGTGGATCCGCACCGCCCTGGGCTTTCTGGCCGCAGGCGTCGGCCTTGATCAGCTCGCCCCCGATTTTGCCACTCCGTTGATTCGCGAAGTGCTGGCCCTGCTGCTGTGCCTGATTGCCGGCGTGCTGGCGATTTATGGCTATCTGCGCTGGCTGAGAAATGAAAAAGCGATGCGTCTGAAGCAGGATCTCCCCTA
>NZ_JABMCU010000354.1:0-1350 GCF_013179605.1 Enterobacter sp. CM29
ATATTAAGCGGGTTAAAACCTGATAAAAAAGCCCGGTGGCGCTAGCGCTTACCGGGCCTACACTCATCAGTAGGTCAGGTAAGCGAAGCGCCACCTGACACCACAAACCGCACCTTAGTGCGCGTCAATAAACACAATCTTGAGCACAAACAGCAGCGCCACAATCATCACGCACGGGCTGAGTTCGCGGAAACGGCCGGTACCGATCTTCATCACACAGTACGAGATAAAGCCCAGCGCGATACCTTCGGTGATCGAGAAGCTGAACGGCATCATCACCGCGGTAATAAACGCCGGAACGGCTTCCGTCAGATCTTCCCACTTCACGCGCGCCAGGCTCGAGGTCATCAGCACGCCGACGTAGATCAGCGCGCCAGCTGCCGCGTACGGTGGCACCATCCCCGCCAGCGGAGAGAGGAAGATCACCAGCAGGAACAGCAGACCCACGACTACCGCCGTCAGGCCAGTACGGCCGCCCACGGACACGCCGGAAGAGGATTCAATGTAAGCGGTAACAGACGAGGTGCCGATGAAAGAACCCGCAACGGACGAGATGCTATCCACATACAGCGCCTGCTTCATGCGCGGGAATTTGCCTTTCTCGTCCGCCAGACCCGCTTTGTCCGTCACGCCAATCAGCGTACCGGAGGAGTCAAACAGGTTGACCAGCATGAAGGAGAAAATCACTCCGGCCAGACCCAGGTTCAACGAGCCCGCCAGATCAACGTGACCAATCACGGTAGAAACGCTCGGTGGCGCAGAGACAATACCGCTGTAATGCACGTCACCCAGCATCCAGCCCAGCAGCGTGGTCACGATGATAGAGACCAGCACCGCAGCGTGAATGTTACGCGACGCCAGGATCGCGATAATAAAGAAGCCCAGCACGCCCAGCAGCACGCTGTGAGAGGTCAGGTTACCAATGCTCACCAGCGTTTCCGGGTTCGCCACGATTACGCCAGCGTTTTTCAGCCCCATCATGCCGATAAACAGACCGATACCGCTGGTGATGCCCACGCGCAGGCTCACGGGAATGTTCGCAATCATCCAGTAGCGCACACGGAAGATGGTCAGCAGCAGCAGGCCGACCGCGCCCCAGAAAATAGCCCCCATCCCAACCTGCCACGGCAGGCCCATCGCCTGAACCACCACGAACGCAAAGAACGCATTAAGACCCATTGCCGGGGCCAGCGCCACGGGCAGATTAGCGAAAATGCCCATCAGGATGCTGCCAAGGGCCGCGATCAGACAGGTGGTAACAAAGACGGCGCTGGTGTCCATGCCAGCCACGCCCAGAATTTGCGGGTTAACGAAAACGATATAGACCATCGTCAGGAAGGTAGTAAAACC
>NZ_JABMCU010000355.1:0-1328 GCF_013179605.1 Enterobacter sp. CM29
GGTGAAGGGGGCCGACAGCTTTCCGGCGGCGAACTGCGTCGTCTGGCCATTGCGCGCGCCTTGCTGCACGATGCGCCGCTGATGTTGCTGGATGAACCGACAGAAGGTCTGGATGCGACAACCGAGAGTCAAATTCTTGATTTACTGACAAAGGTGATGAAAGGCAAAACCGTGCTGATGGTCACTCACCGCCTGCGCGGGCTGGTGAATTTCGATCGAATAATTGTGATGGACAACGGACACATAATTGAGCAAGGTAATCACGCAGAGCTGCTGGCAAAACAGGGTCGCTACTACCAGTTTAAACAGCGCCTGTAGACTATATTTGTAGCGTCCTCTCTCGCGTACTGGAGTTCTGTTGTCATGCGCCTGGTGCAGCTTTCTCGCCATAATATTGCGTTCCCTTCTCCGGAGGGGGCGCTGCGTGAACCTAACGGATTGCTGGCTTTGGGCGGCGATCTCAGCCCGGCGCGTCTCTTAATGGCTTACCAGCGCGGCATCTTCCCGTGGTTTTCTCCCGGCGACCCGATTTTATGGTGGTCTCCGGACCCGCGAGCCGTGCTGTGGCCCGGGCAGTTTCACCTGAGCCGCAGCATGAAACGTTTTCACGCAAATTCGCCCTATCGCGTCACGCTCAATCACGCCTTCGGGCAGGTAATCGAAGGCTGCGCTGAAGATCGTCATGAAGGCACCTGGATAACCCGCGATATCATTATCGCCTACCACCAGCTTCATGAGCTGGGCTACGCGCACTCCATCGAAGTATGGAAAGATGATGACCTCGTTGGGGGGATGTACGGGGTGGCGCAGGGCACGCTTTTCTGCGGTGAGTCGATGTTCTCCCGCGCCACGAATGCGTCGAAAACCGCGCTGCTGGTTTTTAGCCAGGAATTTGCCCAACGCGGCGGACAACTGATGGATTGTCAGGTGCTGAATGAGCACACCGCCTCGCTCGGCGCGGTTGAAATTTCCCGCCGACGCTATATCGAACACCTTGAACAGTGCCGACTGGAGACTCTTCCGCGCGATTTTTGGGTTCCCAGAATGCTCTTTATGCCCAATGCCTAAATGTTTTCCGCATATTTTTTATGAGGGTGTTATAATTACGCCGCAGAGTAGCTTCTGCCTGTTGCCCCGCCGCCGTTTGGGACCCTCGCTTCAGATAACGTCCTGACGTTTATCCTGTCGTATCCCCTTTACGAATGCGCTTTCCGTTCGGTTGTACCGTGACGCTTGGGCAATACGCTGAAATTGTTTTGCTGCGTTTTAAACGCGCAATTCTTTACTTAATTGATGAATTTCGGCATTATCTTGCCGGTTCAAAACTT
>NZ_JABMCU010000356.1:0-1311 GCF_013179605.1 Enterobacter sp. CM29
GCTGGCTCCTAAGGGAACCAAATCGCCATCGGCGATTTGATTCACCGTGACGGGTAGGGATTAGAAAGTGCGTTTCAACCGGCTTTAAGGCACGTTTACCGGTAAGGCAATGGTATCACTATGTTTTGATGTAAACCAGGTAGGGGAGGGGGAGGGGATTCCTAAGGATTCCCCTAGGATTTACTTAAGATGTTTGCAAATCTTCCTGCTCGTTCGACTTGACGATCCTGATAACCTGACGTGCAGATATGCCGCATATTGAAGCTGTCTCACGAATACTCATACCTTTCTCGATGCGCAGCTTTAGAACGTTGCTATGCAACTCTCGCTTTGGTTGGCGTCCTTTGTACTTACCCTCTGTTCTGGCCTTAGATATTCCCTCAGCCTGCCTACGGCGGCGATCCTGATAATCTTTGCGTGCGATGGCGGCGAGCATATCAAGCATCATTGCATTCACAGCGCGAAGCATTGCAGACGTAAATTCATCGCGGGATGCAATCTCTAATGGCGCGTAACTTGTGGGGAGGTCGAGACTAATAACGTTCAGGCTTTTGCTACTAATCAGACCCTTGAGCTTCAACCAACCTTCGTCATCCAAGCGTGATAGACGGTCTACCTGTTCTATAAGAATGGCATCACCTGGCGATGCGTCTTCAAGAAGCCGCAATAGCTCAGGTCTTTGCAAAGAAGCACCTGATACGTTTTCAACGTACCAGCTAGCTATGCGATGACCGCGTTCAGCGACAAAGGCTTGCAGCCGTGATTTAGCTCGTGTTGCGTCCTGGTCTAATGTAGACGCTCGGAGGTAAGCAAATACGTACATAATTTCGCCGATGGTGACATTTAAGTGATGCAACAAAGGTTATGACATTTAAGTGATGACATAAACCCAAAACAACGTAAATTTAGGCTGTGACGTATGGGTGTACTTCAATGTCATAGGGCGATTTAAAAGACATGTTCAATTTATATGCGAGTTTTAAAAAAAGAGCTTCAACGAGCAGAAAAAAACCGCCTTGTGGCGGTTTTTCATCTTAAATTGCTTTCAAGTTCATCCTGTAAAGCAGCGATAGCAATTCTAAGAACAGCTTGGTCAGCTTCACTAGGATATTTGCTAATAATATCTTGAGGTGAAATCTTGCAAATGAAATTGAATAAAGCTTCTGCATCAATTTCACTTAAGTTAATCTCAATCATAACAATTCCTATGGATTTATCAGGCAAACATATTTATCTGAAGATTTTTTAGATTGTTTAATTTTTCACTTAGCTTAATTTTTTCTTCTGCTTTAGCTCGATCTATAGCAGACA
>NZ_JABMCU010000357.1:0-1236 GCF_013179605.1 Enterobacter sp. CM29
TCCGGCGTCCGTTTTCGGAAGGGTGAACTCCTTCGTCAAAGTATGGTTCCGGCGGATGATCATCGTGCCTGCTTTCAGGTCAATATCTTCCCAGGCAAGAGCTACCAGCTCTCCGTGACGTACTCCGGTATAAACTGCCAGCGACCACATGTTTTTCAACTGCTGATGAGTGCATGCGTTAATCATCCGGATGAACTCTTCTCGCGTCAGTGGGTCAGGCTCAGTGCGTGCCCGTTTGAGCTGAGAAATACCATTAAACGGATTCGCTTTTACATACCCGCTATCAGCTGCAAAGTTAAACATACCTGACATGGTTCTCATGTAGTTGTTCACCGTTCTGACAGAGCGCCCTTTCACCGGTGTTTTCTGTCCTGTCTTCAGGACGTGATAACCGGTCAGCAATTCCTTTCTGATAAACAGCAGGTCTTCCTGCGTCACCGCTGAAGCCAGTCTGTCTCCGCCTATCCTTGGCACCATGTTGCGCGCTATTGATGTATAGCGAGACATAGCGTTGGTGCTGATTTCCATGCGCTTCAGTTCAAGCCACTTCTTCGCCAGTTCCATCACTGTTATTTCCTTACTCTCCACCCCGAATTTCTTCAGGTTAGGCGAGTCAGGAAACTGGGCGGCATAGTTGAAGTTGCCGGTCTTTATCGAAAAGCATACCGACGCGCGCAGCTCGCCAGCGACCTTTCTGTTTTTTGGTGTATCCGGCACGCCGAGGCTTTCACGCACCCGGCTGCCTTTATAGATGAACCATATGCGGATCGTACCGCCATGGTTCTCCACGCCTGTTGGGTATGCTGACTTAGCCATTATTCCCTCCTGACGTCCAAGAGCCCGCTAAGCATAAACGGATCTTCATTGGCGCGCACCTGGCTGTTTCTTTGACATGCTCTCAACCCACTGGTCGACAGCTTTACGGTTGTACATGCATTCGCTGTTTTTCTTCGGCACGCCGTCCGGTGAGACGTGAAGGTATTCCCGTCCTACCATCCAGCATTTTTTGCGGGCCCGCTCGATAGTGCCCGGGCGAAGGCCGGTAATCTCGACGAGCTTTTCTTCTGTTACCCAGTCGTTGGGCACGATCAAGGTCATTTCGCTCATGGGTGTCTCCAGGCAAAAAGAGGCCCGGCGTACCGGGCAAAAGGGATAACGGAGCAGTGCTATCGCACCCAATAGCCAGCTCATAACTGGCTATCAGTTGCGTCAGGCAGCAGGGGTTGGGTATGGGAG
>NZ_JABMCU010000358.1:0-1205 GCF_013179605.1 Enterobacter sp. CM29
GTTACGCCCGGTTGCTGATTGAGCTGGGGTATCAGGTAGATTGTTCCGTTACGCCGCGCGTGAACTGGCGCAACGCGAAAGGTGCCCCGCAGGGTAATGGCGGAACGAATTACCAGCATTTTCCCGATCGTGCCTACTTTTTGGACGTAGACGACATTTCCCGGCCGGGAAATAGCCCCTTACTCGAAGTTCCGATGAGTATCCAGTATAAACACCCGGCATGGCTGAATTCCCTGAAGCAGGGTTACGATCGTCTGCGCGGTAAGTACCGTTCTCCGTCAGTTAACTGGTTACGCCCGTCCGGCGGTAACGCGCAGGAGATGATTAAGGTTGCGCAGCAGTGCCTGTCTCAGGGAAATGACTACGTAGAGTTCATGCTGCATTCGTCGGAATTTATGCCTGGCGGGAGCCCTACTTTTAAAGACGAGGCCGCGATTGAGGGGCTTTATCAGGATCTGGAGCAGCTCTTTACCTGGTTATCAGATAAGACCGTGGGGATGACGCTGGCGGAGTTTTACCAGTACAAAAAATAGTTATGCCCGCCAGGCGGGCATATTTGCTATTGCTGCTTTGTTTGGGTGAAAGGTGTACTTAATGCAAACAAAACCATAAAGAAGATTAAGGCTTCTGAACTGAGCAGTATGACATCCGTCAGTCCATACAAAAGCAAAAGTAGCATCGAGGTTAGCAGCAGTGCGTTTCTGTTTCGTAGGGCATACACAATCATCGAAACGAAGAAAAAGAGCATTACCGCCACGCCGGGGATCCCCTGCAATGAATATTTCTCTATAAATTCATTATGCAGGTGGACTTTGATGTACACGAGCGCGGTAGCAAGATGTGGATGACCGTCTTTTATATACTGCCGTGTCCACGTTTCACGCTCTTCAAGTGATTGCCCCAACGGATGTGCAAGACCATTCTCGATCCCGACAGTCCACATCGAAAAACGTGCGCCCAGTGACGTGCGGTCATAGCCTTGCTGATATTTCTCAACTTCAATTTGGGTTTGCGTTATTTTCGGTGCAATCAACGGCTTGTAGCTTACGACGACAATGCCGGCCACAATGCATAAAAAGATGAGAGTGGATTTGAGATGAATTTTTCTGAAATGATATAGCGTGAGCACTATCGCCAGAAGCAGATATAAACCCATCGCAGCACGGGTACCCGTCAACAGTATGACGAAGTAAGAGATTAATATA
>NZ_JABMCU010000359.1:0-1195 GCF_013179605.1 Enterobacter sp. CM29
GACGGAGCTGAAATCAGTCGAAGATACCAGCTGGCTGCAACTGTTTATTAAAAACACAGCACTGTGCAAACACGAAAGTGGACGTATACGGTGTGACGCCTGCCCGGTGCCGGAAGGTTAATTGATGGGGTTAGCGGCAACGCGAAGCTCTTGATCGAAGCCCCGGTAAACGGCGGCCGTAACTATAACGGTCCTAAGGTAGCGAAATTCCTTGTCGGGTAAGTTCCGACCTGCACGAATGGCGTAATGATGGCCAGGCTGTCTCCACCCGAGACTCAGTGAAATTGAACTCGCTGTGAAGATGCAGTGTACCCGCGGCAAGACGGAAAGACCCCGTGAACCTTTACTATAGCTTGACACTGAACACTGGTCCTTGATGTGTAGGATAGGTGGGAGGCTTTGAAGCGTGGACGCCAGTCTGCGTGGAGCCAACCTTGAAATACCACCCTTTAATGGCTGGTGTTCTAACGTAGACCCGTAATCCGGGTTGCGGACAGTGTCTGGTGGGTAGTTTGACTGGGGCGGTCTCCTCCCAAAGAGTAACGGAGGAGCACGAAGGTTGGCTAATCCTGGTCGGACATCAGGAGGTTAGTGCAATGGCATAAGCCAGCTTGACTGCGAGCGTGACGGCGCGAGCAGGTGCGAAAGCAGGTCATAGTGATCCGGTGGTTCTGAATGGAAGGGCCATCGCTCAACGGATAAAAGGTACTCCGGGGATAACAGGCTGATACCGCCCAAGAGTTCATATCGACGGCGGTGTTTGGCACCTCGATGTCGGCTCATCACATCCTGGGGCTGAAGTAGGTCCCAAGGGTATGGCTGTTCGCCATTTAAAGTGGTACGCGAGCTGGGTTTAGAACGTCGTGAGACAGTTCGGTCCCTATCTGCCGTGGGCGCTGGAGAATTGAGGGGGGCTGCTCCTAGTACGAGAGGACCGGAGTGGACGCATCACTGGTGTTCGGGTTGTCATGCCAATGGCACTGCCCGGTAGCTAAATGCGGAAGAGATAAGTGCTGAAAGCATCTAAGCACGAAACTTGCCCCGAGATGAGTTCTCCCTGAGACTTTAAGTCTCCTGAAGGAACGTTGAAGACTACGACGTTGATAGGTCGGGTGTGTAAGCGCAGCGATGCGTTGAGCTAACCGATACTAATGAACCGTGAGGCTTAACCTTACAACGCCGAAGCTGTTTTGGC
>NZ_JABMCU010000036.1:0-26645 GCF_013179605.1 Enterobacter sp. CM29
GGCAGGCTGGCGATATCCTTCACCATGGTCTGCGCGTTACAGCTGGAGTAGACGATGTACTCCGGCGCCATCTGGCTCAGGTAGTCGCAGAGCGCCTGGCCGATGCCCCGGCGCGGCGGGTTTACCAGCACCAGCTCCGGCACGTTGCCCTGGCCGGTGGCGAACCGGGTCGAGTCCAGCGCCTGGAAGTGCAGATTCGTCAGCCCCAGCTCCGCGGCGGACTGTTTCGCGCAGGCGATGGCCTCCGCAGAAATTTCAATCCCGGTGAGCTGCATGTCTGGCGTGGCACAGTGCAGGCCAAAGCCGCCGACGCCGCAGAACAGATCCCACATGTGATGAACCTGTAACGCACGCACCCAGTCGCGCGCGGTCGCGTACAGCGCGCTGGCGACGGTGGGGTTAGTCTGGAAGAAGCTTTGCGGACGGATCCACAGCGGCACGCCGTTGAAATTCTCCGCCAGCGCATGCTGTTCGGTGAAGAAAATCTCTTTCTCTCCTTCCATGATCGCCATATGCACCGGCTGAATATTAGCGGTAATGACCTTGAGCTGCGGAAGCTGTTCCTGCAGCCACGGCAACACCGCGCGAAGCTGCTCCAGTTTGGTTTCCGAACGCAGCACAAAGCGCAGCATCATCCCGCCGTCGATTTGGCTTTCGGTCAGCAGAAGGTACTTAAGCTCGCCGCGCCTGCGGGCAACGTTATAGGGCGTTAACCCCGCGCGGGCGATAAAGGGTTTCAGGGCGGTAAACACCGGCTCAAACGAGGCGGGATACAGCGGACAGCCGGTGAGATCGACGGGCGTGCCGTCACGGTGCAGCATGCCCAGCAGCGGCTTTTCGACGCTGCCGCTGACCACCATTTTGGCTTTATTACGAAAGCCCTGCTCCGGCCCGCTGACGGGTGCGCACCACTCGCCCACCGCGTGTGCTGCCAGCAGCTGTTGCAGGTCGGCCATTTTGGCGGTGAGTTGTTGAGGGACCGGCTGTTCTATCCACTGACAGGAGCGGCAGCGTCCGGCGTCATAGAGTGCGCACTGCATATGAAAACCTTAAGAATCACGAGGGCTGCGATTATACACATTATTGCAGGCGGAAGAACCGCCGACTGGAGGCGGGAACATAGAGCAGGCAGAGCACCAGCATGTCCGGCAATTTTTGCATCACTAAGGAATGGAAAATCTCGCGGCGGGAGCCGCCGGGAATGCTGAACAGCTCCGGATAGCCATAGCCCAGCGAGGCGGCCCACAGATAGCTGGCGGCGGTGATCTGCGTAAGAAAATATACCCAGCGCGCCCAGTTGCGCCCCTTTACCAGCGAGAACGCACAGTAGATCTCAATAAACACCAGCATCAGGCTGCTGAGAAACACCAGCGTCAGATTCCACGTCTGCGCGCTGCGGTGAATGAACTCCCCCATGCCTCGCGGGCCCAGCGTGTTCATAATCATCAGCACATCCAGGCAGCGGATCATAATAATGGCGAGCGCCGCCACCTGCACCAGCGCAGGGACGTTCGGACGGGCGTGCGAATGACGTGTTTTTTGCAAGAATCCCAATGTTTTTACTTCCCTGAAAAACAGTGCCGCGTCATACGCGGCACATCACTGGAAATAATAATTCCTTCAGCCGCGTCTTGCACGCTGGATATCGCGCACGCGCTGCTTTTCCGCGCGCGCCATCAAATACCAGGCGATAAATCCGACAATTCCGACCACGCCGAGGATGATGGAGGCCAGGGCATTAATCTCCGGATTCACCCCCATGCGCACGCTGGAGAAGACCAGCATCGGCAGCGTCGTCGCGCCTGGGCCCGAGACAAAACTGGCAATAACCAGATCGTCGAGCGAGAGCGTGAACGCCAGCAGCCAGCCGGAGATCACCGCCGGCATAATCATCGGCAGCGTAATGATAAAAAAGACCTTCAGCGGCGTGGCGCCAAGATCCATCGCCGCCTCTTCAATGGAGCGATCCAGCTCGCGCAGCCGCGAGGAGATGACCACCGCCACATACGCCGTACAGAAGGTGACGTGCGCCAGCCAGATGGTGAGCATCCCGCGATCCGCTGGCCAGCCGATGGCGTGCGCCAGCGCGACAAACAGCAGGAGCAGCGACAGACCGGTGATGACGTCCGGCATCACCAGCGGGGCGGTGATCATAAACGCAAAACCATTTGCTCCGCGAAAACGGCCGAAGCGCACCATCACCAGCGCGGCAATCGTGCCCAGCACGCAGGCCATCGTCGCCGCCAGCGCCGCAATGGTCAGGCTCAGCCCCACCGCACTCATCATCGCATCATCGTGGAACAGCTCGCTGTACCAGCGCGTCGACCAGCCCGCCCAGACGGTGACCAGCTTAGAGCTGTTGAACGAGTAGATCACCAGCATCAGCATCGGCGCGTACAGGAAGGTAAAGCCGATAATCAGGATCAGAATTCGCCACGGGGAGCGTACTACCGGTAAGTTGTTCATCCGTGGTCTCCCATCTGTTTCTGCTGATGTTTGTGGAACCACATGATCGGCACGATCAGCAGCAGTAACATGACAATCGCCACCGCCGAGGCCACCGGCCAGTCGCGGTTATTGAAAAACTCCTGCCACAGCACGCGGCCAATCATGATGCTGTCCGGCCCGCCGAGCAGTTCGGGGATCACAAACTCCCCGACCGCCGGGATAAACACCAGCATCGATCCGGCGATGATCCCGCCTTTTGTGAGCGGCACAATGACGCTGAAGAACGTCTTCAACGGGCGTGCGCCGAGATCCAGCGAGGCTTCCACCAGCGAGTAATCGATTCGCGTCAGCGCCGTATAGATTGGCAGCACCATAAACGGCAGATAGGCATAGACAATCCCGATATACACCGCAAGGTTGGTATGCAGGATCGTCAGCGGCTGGTCGATCACCCCAAGCCACAGCAGGAAGTTATTCAGTATGCCGTTATTCTTCAGGATCCCCATCCACGCGTACACGCGGATCAGGAAAGATGTCCACGACGGTAAAATGACCAACAGCAGTAAAATATTTCGCGTCGACGGCTTGCTGTGCGCCACTGCCCACGCCAGCGGGTAGCCCATCAACAAGCAGCAGATCGTTGAGATCGCCGCAACCTGTAACGACTGTAAATAGGCTTCGAAATAGAGCGGATCCTCAGTCAGTTGCAGGAAATTCCCGAGGTTTAAGGTCAGCGTCAGTTGCCCGTCGGCCCACTCCCACAAATCGGTATACGGCGGGATCGCCCGCGCCATCTCCGCCAGGCTGATCTTAAAGACGATCAGGAACGGCAGCAAAAACAGCAGGATCAGCCAGATATAGGGCATGGCGATGACCAGCTTGCGGCCATGCGCCATCTGCACGCGCGCCAGCCAGTGCGAGAAACCGCCCGGTTTTTTGACGCGGGCTGGAGGTTCAAGTGTGCTCATGACCGCTCCTTATACCGTCAGGACTACGCAACTGTCCGCATCCCAGCACAGGCTCACTTCGTCGCCCCAGGTTGGCTGTCCCTTGCGATACCGGTGTTCGTTCTGTAACTGGGCGCTTAGCATCTGGCCGCTTTTCAGGCGCACATGGTAAATCGACAGATCGCCGAGATAGGCAATGTGTACCACTTCGCCCACGGCAAAGTTATAGCCATCGGCGGGCGGCTCATCGCAAAGCATGATTTTTTCCGGGCGCAGGGCAACGTAAACCGGCACGTTGTCCACCACGGAGTTATCAGAATCAACCTTCAGCGGGTGCACCAGCCCCGGCGACTCAATCACCAGACCGTCGTCCTGGCGTTCCTTCAGCAGCCCTTCGAAGACGTTCACCGAGCCGATGAACTCCGCGCTGTAGCGGGTTGTCGGGTGTTCGTAAATCTCTTCCGGCTCGCCGATCTGCACGAACTTACCGCGATTCATGATCGCAATGCGCCCGGCCATGGTCATCGCCTCTTCCTGGTCGTGGGTCACCATCACGCAGGTCACCCCCACGCGCTCGAGGATATCCACCACTTCCAGCTGCATCCGGTCGCGCAGCTTTTTGTCCAGCGCGCCCATCGGCTCGTCGAGGAGTAATAATTTTGGACGCTTCGCCAGACTTCTTGCCAGCGCCACGCGCTGACGCTGGCCGCCGGAAAGCTGATGCGGCTTACGCTTCGCAAACTCCTGCATATGCACCAGGCTCAGCATCTCTGCCACGCGCGCGGTGATTTCGGCTTTCGGCAGTTTGTCCTGCTTCAGGCCGAAGGCGATGTTCTGTTCGACGGTCATGTGCGGGAACAGGGCATAGGACTGGAACATCATGTTAATGGGCCGCTGGTACGGCGGCACGCTGGAGAGGTCTACCCCATCCAGCACGATCTGCCCGGCGGTAGGTTGTTCAAACCCGGCCAGCATGCGCAGCAGGGTCGATTTACCGCAGCCGGATGCGCCGAGCAAAGCAAATATTTCACCTTTGTAGATCGTCAGGCTGACATCGTCCACGGCATGCTGGCCGTCGAAGGATTTGGTGAGGTTTCGAATTTCAAGAAGCGGGGTCAGCGCTTTACGGACTTTCGCCTGCGGGCGGGGGATCGCGTCATTCACGGGGTGCTCTCCGGCATAGATCAACACTGGTGCAAACGCACCGTCAGGGTGCGCATCGCCGGGCGGCGCTAACGCTTGCCCGGCCTACGGGATTTGTCGGCCCGGTAAGCGACAGCGCCACCGGGCAACGATATCAAACGCCGTTACTTACCGCTTTTCACCTTGGTCCACGCGCGGGTACGCACACGGTCAATTTTCGGTTCCTGCACTTTCAGGGTGAAGAGCTTGGCAAACACATCGGCTGGCGGGTAGATCGCTGGATTATTGCGGATTTCTTCGCTCACCAGCGGCACGGAGGCCTTGTTACCGTTGGCGTAGTAGACGTGGTCGCTGATGTGGGCAATCACTTCCGGACGCATCAGGTAGTTGAGGAACTGATACGCTTCCTCTTTGTTTTTCGCATCAGCCGGCATCGCGAAGACGTCGAAGAACGCCAGCGCCCCCTCCTTCGGAATGAAGTAGGAAACATTCACACCGTTTTTCGCCTCTTTCGCACGGTTCGCTGCCTGCCAGACGTCACCCGCCCAGCCGATGGCCACGCAGATATCCCCGTTAGCCAGGTCGTTGATGTACTGAGAGGAGTGGAAGTAGCGAATATTCGGACGCAGCTTTAATAGCAGGTCGGTCGCCGGACCGGTGTAGTCGTCGGCCTTGCTGCTGTTTGGATCTTTGCCGAGATAGTTAAGCACGGTGGCGAAAATCTCTTCCGGCGCATCGAGGAAAGAGACGCCGCAGCTTTTCAGCTTCTCGAGATTTTCCGGCTTCAGCACGACGTCCCAGCTGTCCAGTTTGACGTCCGGCCCCAGCGCCGCTTTGACTTTATCCACGTTAAAGCCAATACCAGTGGTCGCCCACAGGTAAGGCATGGCGTATTTGTTGTCCGGATCATGCTTCGCCACCAGCTTCAGCACTTCCGGGTCAAGATTTTTCCAGTTCGATAACTTGTTCTTGTCCAGCGGCTGGAAGACACCGGCGGTCAGCTGACGCTCCAGGAAGCTTGCAGAGGGCACCACCAGGTCGAAACCGGTACTGCCCGCCATCAGTTTGCCTTCCAGTACTTCGTTGGAATCGAATACGTCGTAGACAACCTTAATGCCGGTCTCTTTTTCAAAATTCGCGACGGTGTCCGGCGCAATATAGTCAGACCAGTTATAGACGTGCAGCGTTTTTTGTTCCGCAGCGAGCGTGCCGGCAGAGACGGCCATCAGAGCACCCGCAACCAGACCCGATAACCATTTTTTATTCAAGGCGATCATATTGTTATTCCTTCTGAAAGCTCGTTAACAAACGAACCAAAACTGTGCAGCCTGAAGATATGCAATATTCATGCATAGTTTGTCGCTCTGCCCGAAATAAAATACACCCCTCTTCCCGGCAGGTTCCGCTCGCTTTTTTAAGCACCGCAAGAATAACTGTAGCCCGTGTCTCCGGCTATAGCCCAGACGAAAAAACGCCTTTTATCAATTTTTTATGCAGATTATGTCTACGTGATAAGCCGAAACGGCCTGAGAGGAGGTGAAAAATTCTTTAAAGAAAGGTTAAAAGCAGCAGAAAAAGCGGTGTTATGCAGCCGCTCTGGTAGCGACTGCGCAAAAGTCAGACAGGCTTAGTGGAGAAAATTGGAAGATGCATCATTATTCTCGGCATCATCTTCCGCGCTATACAGCAGGTGATGTGCGTTGGCTTCCATCATTACCATGGAAATTTGCTCTTCGCTCAGGCGCATAAACCAGGCGAACTGTTTGAAGGAGAGCCCCGCGCCGGAGAATAAAGACTGGCAAACCACCAGCTTCGGCAGATTATCATCCTGTATGTCGAGAAACGCTTTCACCGTCAAAGAACTGGCGTTAATCGCTGACAGATCGGATGCCAGTGCAAGCAGCGCTGAAGGCTTCACTTCAGCCAGCGCCGAGAACAGGATCACGTCGTTAATCAGATCGATTTTGGCATCAAAAATACCATCGAAATTTTGCATGTGAGGCAGATGCAGCGCCTGGCAGGAGTCGCATTCGAAAAAAGTAATACCGGCATCATCGAGCCATTGACGTAACGTATCCAGTGTAGGTACGACCTGTAAATCCATCGCTGTGCAGCCTCTTAAATAAAAACGTTGTCCAGCTTACGCAAAAAGTGCGCGCCGATCCATTTAACCGCCCGTTTTCAGGCAAAATCCCGGCGTCGCATGGTGTTCAATCCATGCGATCATTTTACCTGCAATATCGACGCCTGTGGTTTTTTCCACCCCTTCCAGCCCCGGCGAGGCGTTGACTTCCATCACCAGCGGCCCGCGGTCGGCACGCAGCAGATCGACCCCCGCCACGTCCAGGCCCAGCGTCTGCGCCGCTTTCACCGCAATCTCGCGCTCGCGCTCGCTGATAAGGGCCACCCGCGCGATACCGCCGCGGTGCAGGTTAGAGCGGAAGTCGCCCTCTTTCGCCTGCCGCTCTATGGCGGCCACCACTTCATCGCCCACCACAAAGCAGCGGATGTCGCACCCTTTGGCCTCTTTAATATACTCCTGCACCAGAATATGGGCATTCAGACCGCGAAAGGCGTCAATCACGCTTTCCGCCGCCTGACGCGTCTCCGCCAGTACCACCCCAATACCCTGCGTGCCTTCCACCAGCTTAATGACCAGCGGCGCACCGCCCACCATGTCGATTAAATCGCTGGTGTCGTCCGGGGAGTGAGCAATCCCGGTGACGGGCAAATCGATCCCCTGGCGCGCCAGCAGCTGCAGCGAGCGCAGCTTATCGCGAGCGCGTGAGATCGCCACGGATTCATTGAGCGGATAGCTTCCCAGCATTTCAAACTGGCGCAGCGCGGCCGTGCCGTAATAGGTGATCTGGGAGCCAATGCGGGGAATTACCGCATCAAAATGCGGGAGTTTGCGGCCTTTGTAATGAATCGACGACGCCGCAGGGTCGATGTTCATATAGCAGGACATCGGATCGAGGATCTCAACCTGATGTCCGCGTTTCGCCGCCGCTTCTCGCAGGCGTTTACATGAATAGAGCGTTCCATCCCGGGACAATATGGCAATTTTCACCCTGCACCTCTCTAAAGACATGGGAAAAGCCTGCCTATCATACACGAGGCGCAGGAGGAAGGGACTATCGCGTTGCCCAGCCCTGTTTGTGCAGGTAATCAAGAATGAACGGGCGGTTTTCTTTAATGATGGTGCGACGAATATGGTCGCTCCAGGTATCGCGGCGGTTGTTGCTGTCGCGCGTCAGATAGTAGTTCGCCAGCTCTTCATCGTATTGATGCAGAACGTCCTGATCGACCGGCTGGTAGTGGTTTTCATGCACCAGCATCGCAGCAGGAATACGCGGCTTCAGATCCGGGTTATCCGCCGGCCAGCCGAGGCACAGACCAAACAGCGGCAACACGTGTTTCGGCAGCTTCAGCAGTTGCGTCACGCTTTCGATGTTATTACGCAGCCCGCCGATATAGACGCCGCCAAGCCCCAGCGATTCCGCCGCCGTGAACGCGTTTTGCGCCATCAATGCCGTATCCACCACGCCCAGCAGCAGCTGTTCCGCCAGCCCCAGCTCCGCCTCAGGACAGATTTGCAGGTGACGGTTAAAATCGGCGCAGAACACCCAGAACTCAGCCGCCTGGGCAACGTGCTTTTGTCCGCCCGTCAGCGTTACCAGCTGCTCACGCATCGCCGGATCGGTGATGCGGATAATGGAGCTGCACTGCAAAAAGCTGGAGCTGGAGGTGCCTCTTGCGCTGTCGATGATCGCGTCCCGCTGCGCCTGGGTGATCGGCTCATCGGTGAAATGGCGAATGGAACGGTGGGAACGAAGCAGGTCAATGGTTGGCGTCATTTTGTCTCTCTTTGTATTGCGTAAAACGTATGGCAGCCAGTATAGGCAATGATCCACCTGATGTAATTGGCGAAACATAGCCTGACTGTATCAAAGTGACAGGTGAAACCTTCTTTCCATGACGGCAGGTTATCGTGCACTATAGGGATTATTCGCCGTCAGGCTTGTTTTTGAGGAGAGAGAAATGTTTGCAGTAATTTTTGGTCGTCCAGGATGCCCTTACTGTGTGCGCGCGAAAGAGCTGGCTGAGAAACTGACTGAAGAACGTGATGATTTCAACTTCCGTTACGTGGATATCCACGCGGAAGGCATCAGCAAAGCCGATCTGGAAAAAACCGTGGGTAAACCGGTTGAAACCGTGCCGCAAATCTTCCTCGATCAGAAACACATCGGCGGCTGCACCGATTTCGAAGCGTACGCCAAAGAGCACCTGGGCCTGTTTGCCGCTCAGTAATGCTAAGACGCCCTCACCCTGAGGGCGTTTTTATTTATGGTGCTTCCGCTGTTGCAGCAGGCTGCGCACAAATAAGAAACAGAGCGCCCCCAGCGCACACCAGAAAACGCCACTTAGTAGCCACGCCACTTCCTGCCAGACGCTTCTCGACGAGAGAAACAGCACGCGCATCAGAAGCAGGCAGAGGGGCGCCGCAAGGATGGCCCCCAGCAGCGGCATTACCACCTCGCCTTTGCGCGAGAGAAAACTGGCCACTACCCCCGGCAGGATAAAGAACAACAGGCCCAGCTCGGGATGACCGGACGCTCTGAAGGCGCCCTTCACATTAAAAGCAAGCGACATGCAAACGACCGTAAACAGCAAAAAGCAGCTGATTACGCCAACCCAGTTTCGTTTAAAGTTCAAACTATCCTCCTGACTTATCTCTATCAAATACAAAAATCGTCCGGTGGACGCCCAGTCAGATAAAGCATTGCGGCAATCCTTGCCAAAGCACGCACACAAGTCGTGCGATAATAGGTGGCTGTCGGTAGCTATTACGATTAAACTAACCGCCTGCTAGTGTTTAGGGTATTTATCAGGAAGCAGGGAGGTGCAAAGTGATTCCCTGACTCTGAAAACAGTAGCCCAAATAGTCCTTTCATTCAACAACTTACTGGTAAACAAGAAGTTAGCCTCCGTGAATATAAACGTCGCAGACTTGTTAAATGGGAATTACATCCTGTTATTATTTGTGGTACTGGCACTGGGCCTTTGTCTGGGTAAATTGCGCCTGGGTTCAGTTCAACTTGGTAATTCCATTGGCGTTTTAGTCGTCTCCCTGTTATTAGGTCAGCAACATTTCAGTATTAACACGGACGCGCTTAACTTAGGTTTCATGCTGTTTATTTTCTGTGTTGGCGTGGAAGCCGGTCCGAACTTTTTTTCCATTTTCTTCCGAGACGGCAAAAATTATCTAATGCTGGCGCTGGTGATGGTCGGCAGCGCCCTGCTGATTGCGTTAGGGCTGGGCAAACTGTTTGGCTGGGACATCGGCTTAACGGCCGGCATGCTGGCAGGCTCGATGACCTCCACGCCGGTGCTTGTTGGCGCGGGGGATACGCTTCGTCATTCTGGCATGGCAGGCACGCAGCTTTCCGCCGCGCTGGATAACCTGAGCCTGGGCTATGCCCTGACCTATCTGATTGGTCTGGTGAGCCTGATTGTTGGCGCGCGATATCTGCCAAAACTTCAGCATCAGGATCTCCAGACCAGCGCCCAAACCATTGCCCGAGAGCGTGGTCTGGATACGGACTCCAAACGTAAAGTTTACCTGCCGGTGATCCGCGCCTACCGCGTCGGGCCAGAGCTGGTTGCCTGGACCGACGGGAAAAACCTGCGCGAGCTGGGGATTTACCGTCAGACCGGCTGCTACATCGAACGTATCCGTCGTAACGGCATTCTGGCAAACCCGGACGGTGACGCGGTGCTCCAGATGGGCGATGACATCGCTCTGGTTGGTTACCCGGACGCCCACGCGCGTCTCGATCCGAGCTTCCGCAACGGGAAAGAAGTGTTCGACCGCGACCTGCTGGACATGCGTATCGTCACCGAAGAGATTGTGGTGAAGAACCACAACGCCGTGGGCCGCCGTCTGGCGCAGCTGAAGCTGACCGACCACGGCTGTTTCCTCAATCGCGTGATCCGCAGCCAGATTGAAATGCCTATCGACGATAACGTGGTGCTTAATAAAGGCGATGTGTTGCAGGTCAGCGGCGATGCCCGACGTGTTAAAACCGTTGCCGACCGTATCGGCTTTATCTCGATTCACAGTCAGGTGACGGACCTGTTAGCCTTCTGCGCCTTCTTCATTGTTGGCCTGATGATCGGAATGATCACCTTCCAGTTCAGTAACTTTAGCTTCGGCATCGGTAACGCTGCCGGTCTGCTGTTCGCCGGGATCATGCTGGGCTTCCTGCGAGCGAACCATCCCACCTTCGGCTACATCCCTCAGGGAGCGCTGAACATGGTGAAAGAGTTCGGTCTGATGGTCTTTATGGCGGGTGTCGGCTTAAGCGCCGGGAGCGGCATTGGCAATGGCCTGGGTGCGGTCGGCTGGCAAATGTTGGTTTCCGGACTTATCGTCAGCCTGGTACCGGTAGTCATCTGCTTCCTGTTCGGCGCCTACGTGCTCCGCATGAACCGCGCCCTGCTCTTCGGCGCGATGATGGGCGCGCGCACCTGCGCACCGGCAATGGAGATCATCAGCGACACCGCGCGCAGCAACATCCCGGCGCTGGGCTATGCAGGCACCTACGCCATCGCAAACGTGCTGCTGACGCTGGCAGGTACGCTGATCATCATTATCTGGCCAGGACTCGGATAAATCTCAAGATTGCGTGTGGCTGAAAAAATTTTCGTTACGCGCAGAACTTTTTACGCAGGGTGCAGTCATAACTAGTGCCACTGCTTTTCTTTGATGTCCCCAATTTGTGGAGCCCATCAACCCCGCCATTTTTGGTTCAAGGTTGATGGGTTTTTTGTTTCCTGAAATTAATACCCTTCCCTATCAATTACTTATAACACTACCTTATTTTCCAGGGCGGTATAGCTGATCTTCTTGCGCGGTTAAATTTTGCCTGGTCAATATCTTAAAAGAACAACGATTGAGCGTAGATATGATCGGGTTTGAACTTCGATACAGGCAGCTGGCATAAGCTGGAACGAATTAATCCACCTGATGACAGGAAAAGGAATGAAGGCTTCATCCGGGGATAGCGGCAGAAGTCTACATAAAGCTCGCTCACCACTCCAATTTCGTAATCGCTCTTCTGAAACCGGAATTTATTTAGGTCCCATGTATGCGTTCACATATCGCGTGCAATAGTATTGAGGTTATTGACGGTGGATATCACTACCCTTGCCTGTAAATGGGGCTCAAGACTACTTAAGGCCGTCTGGTTTGCGTTAATTAGCTTTCTGGCAGGACGTATGCTGGGTCCTTCAACAGCTTATATTAACCACGACGTTGCGACTGCTATTTGCGGCTTCATCTATGGTGATATTAATGCGGAGACAATGTACGAAACATATACAAATATTGATATTTTGATTCTGTTAACATCTGCAACGATCGTCTGTCTCATAACATTGAAGATATTCAACAAAACCAGGAATCATTAATCTTCTAATCCCGCCCTGTCTGTGGCTCAAAGACGACGGCTCAACGTAATGGTACTTCACTGAGGACATTTATTTGCCCTTATTGCCCTTCCCTCACTCGCCACAAACATATATGATTTAATGTATATGACAAAAACCACGCAGGATCGCCAGATGCTTCACCCCGTTCAGCTCTTCAAAACCCTCTCCGACGAAACGCGGCTCTCCATCGTCATGCTTCTGCGTGAAGCGGGCGAGCTGTGCGTCTGCGATCTCTGCTCCGCTACCAACGAGCCGCAGCCGAAAGTCTCCCGCCACATGGCCTTACTGCGCGAGGCCGGGCTGGTCATCGATCGTCGTGAGGGTAAGTGGATCTACTACCGTCTCTCTCCCAACATGCCCGCGTGGGCGGCAACCGTTATCGACACCAGCTGGAACTGCCTGCGGGAAGAGACGCGTATGAAGCTGAAAAACCGCCTCCCGGGCTCGTGCTGACCACAACACATTCACAAAAACAGATATAACGGAGTAAAAGATGTTTCTGGCAGGGGCTATTTTTCTGTTTACGCTGGTACTGGTTATCTGGCAGCCCAAAGGGCTCAGTATCGGCTGGAGTGCCACCATTGGCGCCGCGCTGGCGCTGGCGAGCGGTGTGATCCACGTTAACGACATTCCGGTGGTCTGGAACATCGTCTGGAATGCGACGGCCACGTTTATCGCGGTAATTGTTATCAGTTTGTTGCTGGATGAGTCCGGTTTTTTCGAGTGGGCGGCGCTGCACGTTGCTCGCTGGGGAAACGGTCGCGGGCGGTTGCTGTTTACCTGGATCGTGCTGCTGGGTGCGGCCGTGGCGGCGCTGTTCGCCAATGACGGTGCGGCATTGATCCTGACGCCTATCGTTATCGCCATGCTGCTGGCGCTGGGGTTCAGCAAGCAGGCCACGCTGGCGTTCGTGATGGCGGCGGGATTTATCGCCGATACCGCCAGCCTGCCGCTGATTGTCTCCAACCTGGTCAACATCGTCTCAGCGGACTTCTTTAAGCTGGGCTTTAGCGAATACGCCTCGGTGATGATCCCGGTTGATATCGCCGCAATTGCCGCGACGCTGGTAATGCTGCATCTGTTCTTCCGCAAGGAAATACCGCCGGAATATGACCTGGCAAAACTCCGCGAGCCCGCACGGGCCATTCATGACCTGCCGACGTTCAGAACGGGCTGGATCGTGCTGCTGCTACTGCTCGTCGGTTTCTTTGTGCTTGAACCTCTGGGTATCCCGGTCAGCGCTATCGCAACAACTGGCGCGCTGATTTTATTTGCCGTTGCGAAACGCGGGCACGCCATCAACACCGGGAAAGTGCTGCGCGGCGCACCCTGGCAGATCGTTATCTTTTCGCTGGGGATGTATCTGGTGGTGTATGGCCTGCGTAATGCCGGGCTGACGGAGTCTCTTTCAGGCGTTCTTGATCGCTTAGCCGGACACGGACTCTGGGCCACTACGCTGGGAACCGGATTTATCACCGCCTTTCTGTCATCCATAATGAACAATATGCCAACGGTATTGATCGGCGCGCTCTCCATTGAGGGTAGTGCGGCAACAGGCTTGATTAAGGAGGCGATGATTTACGCTAACGTGATTGGCTGCGATCTGGGGCCGAAAATCACCCCCATTGGTAGCCTAGCTACCCTGCTATGGCTTCATGTGCTGGCACAGAAAAACATGACCATTACCTGGGGCTACTATTTCAGGACGGGCATCATAATGACGCTGCCGGTTCTGTTTGTGACGCTCGCCGCGCTGGCGCTACGTCTCTCCTTCACACTGTAATGAGTAACGGATATGAGCAACATCACTATCTACCACAACCCGGCCTGCGGCACGTCGCGCAATACGCTGGAGATGATCCGCAACAGCGGTACGGAACCCGAAATTATTCTCTATCTTGAGAACCCACCGTCGCGTGATGAACTGACCAGGCTGATTGCAGACATGGGGATTCCCGTGTGCGATCTGCTGCGCAAAAACGTCGAGCCTTACGAGCAACTGGGCCTTGCCGGGGGAAATTTCACCGATGACCAGCTTATTGATTTCATGCTGCTATACCCCATTCTGATTAACCGTCCGATTGTGGTGACGCCGCTGGGTACACGTCTGTGCCGCCCTTCTGAAGTCGTTCTCGACATCCTTCCGGACGCGCAAAAAGGGGCATTTACAAAGGAAGATGGCGAAGTCGTCGTTGACGCCAGCGGGAAAAAAATCTCCTGACATCAGGCGTGGCCGGGGCGAGCGCTATCAGACGGTATCCTCGCCTGCAATCCGTCCCACTATCGCCCGGATCTCCTCCCGGGTTAACGGCGACCGGTCGGTTACAAAATGCAGCGTCATCCCCTCGATAAACGCATCCAGCGCACGGGCGGTGGCCGGATCAAACCACTGCTCAAGCGTAGTCTGGCTCATCTTCATCCAGTCCTGCATCACCGTTTTCAGCGCGGCGCTGCGGTGCATAAAAGCGTACAGCTGATACATCAGCGCCATATTGTGTGGCGTGGTCACGGCTGAACTGTGGATCAGCGTGGTAATGGCCTCGCACGCCCTCTCCCGCCCGGTCACCCCCGCGAAGAAATCCCGGTACTGCTGAGACATCTGCTGCGTAAACCACGTGAACGCCTCCTCCAGAAGCGACTCCATCCCGTCGAAATAGTAGGTCATCGACCCCAGCGGTACGCCTGCGCAGGTGGCAATTTTGCGGTGCGTGACGGCATGAATACCGTGCTCAGCAATGGTGTCCAGCGTCGCCTGAAGTATCTTCTCGCGGCGGTTAGGGTCGTTTGGTGGTCTGCTCATAAAATCCTCATCCGGTTTATGTACAAATGTACACAAAGTTGCTAGTGTTGTCGCTATTGTTGTACTTCTGGTGCTGATCCCAATGACGCTAACTTCTCCTCGCAAAGCCCTGCATCTGCGCATGTGGGCGCTGTTTATGTTCTTCTTCATCCCCGGGCTGCTGATGGCTTCCTGGGCAACGCGCACCCCGGCAATCCGCGATACGCTATCCGTCTCGACGGCGGAGATGGGGATCGTGCTGTTTGGCCTGTCGATTGGCTCGATGAGCGGCATCCTCTGCTCGGCCTGGCTGGTGAAGCGCTTTGGCACGCGCGCGGTGATCCGTACCACCATGTGCTGCGCCGTGGTGGGAATGTTCGCTTTGAGCGTGGCGCTGTGGTTCGCCTCGCCGCTGATGTTTGCCCTTGGGCTGATGGTATTTGGCGGCAGCTTTGGTGCGGCTGAAGTGGCCGTTAACGTCGAGGGGGCCGCCGTCGAACAGGCGATGAACAAAACGGTGCTGCCCATGATGCATGGCTTTTACAGTCTCGGCACGCTGGCGGGCGCGGGCGTGGGGATGGCGCTGACGGCGCTGGGCATTGCGGCCAATGTGCACATTTTGCTGGCGGCGCTGGTCTGTATTATCCCGATCCTCACCGGCATCAGGGCTATTCCCGCAGGCACAGGGCAACACGCCTCGGACGAACAGAAGTCTGCGGCAAAAGGGTTGCCCTTCTATCGTGATTTCCAGCTAATGCTGATTGGCGTGGTGGTGCTAGCGATGGCATTTGCTGAAGGCTCCGCCAACGACTGGCTACCGTTGCTGATGGTGGACGGGCACGGATTTAGCCCCACCTCCGGCTCGCTGATCTACGCTGGATTTACGCTCGGCATGACCGTCGGACGCTTTACCGGCGGCTGGTTTATCGACCGTTACAGCCGCGTGGCGGTCGTCCGTGCCAGCGCCCTGCTGGGTGGGCTGGGCATCGCGATGATCATCTTTGTGGATGTGGACTGGATTGCCGGTGTGTCGGTGATCCTGTGGGGGCTGGGCGCCTCCCTTGGCTTCCCGCTGACCATTTCCGCTGCCAGCGATACCGGTCCCGATGCGCCGACGCGCGTGAGCGTTGTGGCGACCACGGGCTACCTTGCCTTCCTGGTGGGGCCACCGTTGCTTGGATTCCTCGGTGAGCACTACGGGTTGCGCAGCGCCATGCTGGTGGTGTTAGGGTTAGTGATTATTGCCGCCCTGGTGGCGCGTGCGGTGGCAAAACCGGAAGCAGAACAAACGACAATGGAGAAGGGATATGAGCGTTAAACTGATTGCAGTCGACATGGATGGCTCCTTCCTGAGCGATGCGAAAACCTATAATCGCGCGCGTTTTCTGGCGCAGTACGCGCGCATGAAAGCGCAAGGCATCCGTTTTGTGGTCGCCAGCGGAAACCAGTACTACCAGCTGATCTCATTTTTCCCCGAGATCGCCCATGAAATCGCCTTCGTCGCCGAAAACGGCGGCTGGGTGGTGGATGCGGGCGAAGACGTGTTTAACGGCGAACTGTCGAAAGAGCATTTTCTGACCGTCGCCACCCTGTTAAACGACGTGCCCGGCATTGAGATAATTGCCTGCGGAAAAAACAGCGCCTACACGCTGAAAACGTATAACGACCTCTTCAAAGAGATTGCGGCGAAATACTATCACCGCCTTGAAAGCGTCAGCAGCTTTGACAACCTCAACGATATTTTCTTCAAGTTCGGGCTTAACGTCTCTGACGACGAAATACCGCGCATTCAGGCGCTGCTGCATGAGAAGCTTGGCGACATCATGGTGCCGGTGACCACGGGTCACGGCAGTATCGACCTGATAATCCCTGGCGTGCACAAAGCTAACGGCCTGCGGATCCTGCAAGCGCGCTGGGGCATTGAGGACAGTGAAGTGGTGGCCTTTGGCGACAGCGGTAACGACGTGGAGATGCTGCGCCAGGCTGGGTTTGGCTTCGCGATGGCCAACGCCAGACCGCATATAAAGGCTGTGGCCCGCTATGAAGCGCCGAACAATAATGACGAAGGGGTGCTGGACGTGATTGATATGGTGCTGGAGGGGAAGGCGCCGTTTAATTGATTCCGTGCGCTCTGGTGCCTTCACCCTAACCCTCTCCCACAGGGCTGAGGGTTCCCCACATAATAATGCCTGCACAGATGGCCCCCTCTCCCTTGAGGGAGAGGGCTGGGGTGAGGGGGAACATACGGCTCTGGTGGTCATTCCGTTCACTTTATGTTCCTTGCTACTCTGTCACGACATGACCGGTGAACGTGCCAGGGTGGCTCAGTCGCCACCACCCTGGCGACCCGGGCTTCCGGCGGAAAATCGCCGCTTCGCGGTGCCTTCGGCTTATTCCTTCCGGCTTATCGGGGACGGGCGGAGGTAACATCCCTGTAAAGCCCGCCCTCTCGGCGCATCCCTGCGCCTCGCCCCGGCCTACAGGAAACGCCTCAGCGATTTACAGCCGGACCGAGGCATCGCTGAAAGCCCTCAGTTATTCTGAGGCAACGTTATCGCTTTTGCTTTCAAATTACTGGGGATCCCTCAGCCCACAGGGAGAGGGAACTGTCCCGAGCTCGCCCAGCAGGGAGAGGGAATAAGGATTACGGTTGCAGTGCGCTTCCGACGCGTTTGTCCTTCAGGAACACCACCATCAGCCCTACCCACAGCACACCGTTTGCGAGGTTGAACAGGCTGAAGAGCCCGTTACCGCCGAAAGCATAGGCATGTTTGCTCACCTCAATACCGACAGTGAAAATCAGCATTTGCAGCATCCCCATCGCGGCAGACACCGTGCCTTTACTCATTTCACTGGCGAACAGCGTCAGGCGCACCAGGCCAGCATTCGCCACGCCGATACCAAACGCGTAAACACTCAGCCCCGCCGTCATCCACAGGTACGCATGAGACGAGGCTACGGTCGCCACCGCCGCGATAATCAGCCCTGCCGCTATGGGCCAACCGCCCATAATAATCAGCGAACGCACGGTACGGCGTGACGTCAGACGCGCCAGCACCAGGTTACCGATAATCAGCGCGCCAAAAATCGGCACCTGTAACAGGCCATACTCATAGCTGCTAAGCTGTTCGCCGCTGATGATAATGACCGGCGACTGGGCAATCCACGCCAGCAGTGGCAGGCTGACAAACCCCGTCGCCAATGCGCCCGCGACAAAACGGCCATTTTTCAGCACTGCCTTATAATCCCGCCCCAGCTCTTTAAGCGAGAGCTTTTCGCCCAGGCGGGTGGCGGTTTCCGGCATCGCACGGTGCAGGCCAAAGAAAGAGATAGCCGCAAGCGCGGCAAAGAGGACGAACATCCCCTCCCACGGCGCGACGTGAACCCATGCGGCTCCCACCAGCGGCCCAAGAAGCGGTGCAATCAGCGCCACGTTTGCCATCAGCGCGGTAATTTTGATACACACCGCCTCCTCAAACGACTCCTGAATAGCGGCATAGCCCACGGCGCCAATAAAGCACAGGCTCACGCCCTGAAGGAAACGCAGCAGCGTGAACTGCTCAATACTCTGCGCCAGCAGCGTGGCGAGACAGGTGACGATAAACCACACTACGCCCGTCAGCATCACCGGACGGCGGCCAATACGATCCGACAGCGGCCCTAACAGCCACTGTAAAAACATGCCGCCCGCCAGATAGGCGGTCATGGATGTCGGTACCCACTCAATACCTGCGTTGTACTGCTCAACCACAGCCAGCATGCCGGGCTGGATCATGTCGTTGCCGATGTAGGTAGAGAATTCGTAAAGCACCAGACACAGAGGAAAAAGTAACGCCTGACGACCCAGACGATTACCGGAAGAAGAACGGTTTATCATGCAATCTCTTTAGTATGAAAAAATCGCGATGAGTGTAATGAATTGCCGCTGTCTGAGATAGCAAATTAACGTGAAAAAACAGAAATAACGCACTTATCGTTGTTGTTTAAGGTTTCCTTAAGTTGCCCTCCCTATGATAGTGCTATTTCACGTTATTGACCGAAACTATGACACACGCCGTCAGCCCTTCAGAATTATCTAAGTTACCGACAAATAAGACAAAACGTCTTTACCGTTTGCCTGCCCGCTTTTATGGTTATCAACTTTTCGTGCTTATTGCCCTTGCGGTGCTTTTTACCTGGCTTTCGCGCGATGAATCGCTTGACCGATGGATAACCGGTTTCTGGTATGACGCAGCGACGCATCATTTTCCGCTACAGCAAAACCCGCTGCTGGATCTGCTGAACCATCGGCTGGCGAAATATGTGACCATTGTTATCGCTGCCGCATCGCTGATTTACGGCGCTTACAAACGCAATGCCCGACTGGTAACGGCCGCGCTTCTGATGGGGCTGGGTGCGCTGGCAGTAGGGGTGCTGAAAAGCATAAGCCACCACAGCTGTCCGTGGGATCTGGTGGAATATGGCGGCAGGTCCGTTTCGTATCCCCTGTTCAGCGCCGTTCCGGCAGACAGCGGACCGGGACGCTGCTTTCCCGGCGGCCACGCCTCCAGCGGGTTTATGGTGATGGGGCTGTTTTTTGCCTTCTGGCGTGAACGTCCGCGCCTGGCATGGTCCTTTGTCGCGTCAGGCGTTGTTATAGGGCTGGTGATGGGCTTCGGGCAGGTCATGCGCGGCGCGCATTTTTTCTCTCACAACCTGTGGGCCGGGTGGTGGGTCTGGTTTTCCCAGGTACTGGTTTACGGGCTGGTTTCCGCCCGGTTTGCTAAAGAGTAACGAGATTATGTTAGAAAATCTGAACTACGAACTGTTTTACCTGCTCAACGCCACGCCGTCGTCACCGGAATGGATGATCGATCTCGCCACCTTCATTGCGAAAGATTTGATTAGCATTGTACCGGCGCTGGCGGTGATCCTCTGGTTATGGGGACCTCGTACACAGGTCACCGCCCAGCGCCATCTGGTGATCAAAATGGCGATGGCAATTGGCGTGAGCGTGCTGGCAAGCTACGTGCTGGGTCACGCCTTCCCGCACGATCGTCCGTTTGTCGATCGCGTCGGCTACAACTTCCTGCACCATGCGCCGGATGACTCGTTCCCGAGCGATCACGGCACGGTGATCTTCACCTTTGCGCTGGCCTTCCTGTTCTGGCATCGCCTGTGGTCCGGCGTAGTGCTGATGGGCGTGGCAGTCGCCATCGCCTGGTCCCGCGTCTACCTGGGAGTGCACTGGCCGCTGGATATGGTCGGCGGTTTCCTGGTGGGGTTGATGGGCTGCGTCAGCGCAGCCATCCTGTGGAGCCTCTTTGGCCCGGCGCTTTATCGTGGATTATCACAGGCCTATCGCGTTCTGTTTGCCCTTCCGATCCGCAAAGGCTGGATACGTGACTAACCCCGGTCCGTCAGGTTACACTTGAGCCCCCGCCCTGCGGGGGCTCACTTTTTTAGCCCGAGGATCTATGGAAACACGTCGCGATGACCGCATTGCTCAGCTGCTTCAGGCGCTGAAGCGCAGCGATAAGCTGCATCTTAAGGAAGCCGCTTCCCTGCTTGGCGTGTCTGAAATGACCATTCGTCGCGATCTGAACAGCGACAGCGCCCCCGTTGTGCTGCTTGGCGGGTATATTGTTCTGGAGCCGCGTAGCGCCAGCCATTATCTGTTAAGCGATCAAAAAACACGCCTGGTGGAAGAGAAGCGCAAAGCCGCGCGGCTCGCCGCCTCGCTGGTGCAGCCGCATCAAACGCTGTTTTTTGACTGCGGTACGACAACCCCGTGGATCATTGAGGCCATCGACAGCACCGTTCCCTTTACCGCCGTCTGTTATTCGCTAAACACCTTCCTGGCCTTGCAGGAGAAACCGGCGTGCCGGGTGATTTTGTGTGGCGGCGAATTTCATGCCAGCAACGCCATTTTCAAACCGCTGAATATTCAGGACACGCTGAGCAATGTATGCCCGGATATCGCCTTTTACTCTGCGGCGGGCGTGAATGTGAAACAGGGGGCAACCTGTTTCAATCTTGAAGAGTTACCGGTGAAACAGTGGGCGCTCAACGCCGCACAGCAGCATGTGCTGGTGGTTGATCACAGTAAATTTGGCAAGGTCCGTCCGGCAAGGATGGGAGAGCTGTCGCGCTTTGACGCCATCGTCAGTGATTGCCGCCCGGATGACGAGCTGGTGGCATACGCGAAAGCGCAGAAGGTGAAGTTGATGTATTGAGGTTATGCCGGGTGGCGCTGCGCTTACCCGGCCTACGTTCGAGCCGTTGTAGGCCGGGTAAGGCGAAGCCGCCACCCGGCAAAAACTTAGCTGAACCAGCTGCCAAACCAGCCGTGGAATTTCATTAACACAAAGTCCCACATCCGGCTGAAGAAGCCGCCCTCTTCCACCGCTTCCATTACCACCAGCGGACGCTGCTCAATAGATTTGCCGTTAAGCTGGAAATCTATCGTCCCGACCACCTGACCTTTTTTCAACGGTGCGGTGAGCTGTGGCTCGGTCAGGGTATAGCTGGCTTTCAGGTTTTTCAGCTGACCGCGTGGAATGGTGACGGAACCCGCTTCACCCGCTCCCAGGTTCACTTCACTTTTATCACCAAACCAGACACGCTGGCTGACGAAGGTGGCGTCCGGCTTAATCGGCGTGACGGTTTCAAAGAAGCGGAAACCCCAGGTCAGCAGTTTTTCGGATTCGTTAAAACGAATACGGTCGGTTTTCGTTCCCAGCACCACTGAGATCAGGCGCATATCGCCCTGCGTCGCAGAAGCCACCAGGTTGTATCCGGCCCCGGCAGTTGTACCGGTTTTCATGCCGTCCACGTTAACGTTACTGCTCCACAGCAGACGGTTACGGTTAGGCTGGCGGATATTGTTGAAGGTAAACTCTTTCTCTTTATGGATAGCGTACTCATCCGGCACGTCATGGATCAGCGCTTTGCCCAGCAGCGCCATATCGCGCGCGGTACTGAACTGACCCGGCGCATCCAGGCCGTGAACAGTTTTAAAAGTGGTATTGGTCAGACCCAGTTTTTTCGCGTAGCCATTCATCAGCCCAATAAATGAGTCCTGACTGCCCGCGACGTAATCGGCCAGCGCAATACAGGCATCATTTCCCGACTGAATAATGACCCCTTTATTCAGATCGGACACGGAGACCTGATCGCCAGGCTTCAGGAACATCACGGACGAGCCGCGCAGCGCCGGATTACCGGTCGCCCAGGCATCTTTCCCGACGGTGACCATGTCATTCAGCTTGATCTTGCCCGCTTTCAACGCCTGGCCGACCACATAGCTGGTCATAATTTTCGTCAGGCTCGCCGGGTCGAGTTTTTCGTCGGCGTTACCTTCCGCCAGCACTTTCCCGCTGGCGTAATCCATCAGGATCCAGGCGCGCGCATCAACAGGCGGCGCTTCGGGCGCTGTCTGTTCCGCCGCATGGAGCGTTGGGGCAAAAAGGAAAAGCAGCGCCGAGCCTGCCGCCAGGCTGCGCAGAGAGGAAGTTTTTTGCGTCATAAATGCCACCCGAGTGTCCATTCTAAAAATCACGTCACAATCACCGTGTCGCAAGAAGCGATGAGTAATAGCGCACTACAGCCTTCAAAGAAACCTGTTCCAGGTAAAGTTTTTAAAGTTTATGCAATAACATTCAGATACGCTTTGATTGCGGTGTTTTTTTTAGCATCTGTTGCGTAATTGTTAGGTTTATCTCACCATGGCGAAAAGCTGACTCGGATTCACATCTCATCGGGAGTAAATATGATTACGCTGTGGGGCAGGAACAATTCGACCAACGTGAAAAAAGTGCTCTGGACGCTGGAAGAGCTGGATTTACCGTTTAAGCAGGTTATGGCGGGCCTGGAGTTTGGCGTGAATAAAGACGCGGACTACCTGGCGATGAACCCAAACGGACTGGTGCCGCTACTGCGCGATGACGAGACAGACGCCACGCTGTGGGAGTCTAACACCATCGTGCGATACCTCGCCGCGCAGTACGGCCAGGGTCGGCTGTGGGTAGAAAATCCAGCCCAGCGCGCGCAGGGCGAAAAATGGATGGACTGGGCAAACCAGACGCTTTCCCCAACGCACCGCGTGATCCTGATGGGGCTTATCCGTACGCCGGAAGCCGATCGTGATTATCCCGCCATTCATGCCGCCCAGGACGCGTGCGAGTCGCTGTTTGCGATGATGAACGACGAACTGGCGAAGCATACCTGGTTCTCCGGCGACACGTTCGGCGTGGGCGATATCGCCGTCGCCCCTTTCGTCTGGAACCTCACTAACATGGGTCTCAGCTGGACCCCGCGCCCTCACCTTCAGCGCTGGATCCAGCAGCTCAGCGAGCGCCCGGCGTATCGCAACGTGGTGATGATCCCGGTGACCTGATTACGACCCGGACGGGCTGACTTTCCAAAGCTGCCCGTCCGTCTCGTCGGTCAGCACGTACAGATAACCATCCGGCCCGACGCGCACATCGCGAATTCGCTGATCTTTATCCCCAAGAATGCGCCCGTCCTCCGTCACGGTATTGCCCTTCACGCTCAGCACGATGACGTCTTTCTCCTTCAGCGCGCCGATAAACAGCTTGTTTTTCCACTGCGGGAAGACGTCGCTGTTGTAGAACGCCATGCCGCTGACGGCGGGCGACACTTTCCAGACAAACAGCGGTTTTTCAGTGCCCTCAACGTGCTCGCCTTTCGCTTCCGGGATTTTCAGGCCGCTGTAGTTGATCCCGTGCGTCGCCATCGGCCAGCCGTAGTTTTTGCCTTTTTCAGGAATGTTGATCTCATCCCCGCCGCGAGGGCCGTGTTCATTAAGCCACAGCGCGTCGCTCCACGGGTTCATCGCCATCCCCTGCGGGTTGCGAATGCCGTAAGACCAGATTTCAGGCCGTGCACCGGCGGTGTTCACAAACGGGTTATCCGGCGGCACTTTCCCGTCCTCCGTCAGGCGCACCACCTTACCCTGAAGCTTATCCAGATCCTGCGCCGTCGGGCGCTGGTTGTTTTCACCTAAGCCAATAAAGAGATGGCCTTTGCCGTCGAACACCAGCCGTCCACCAAAGTGGTTGCCAGTAGAGAGCTTCGGCATCTGTCGGAACACCACCTGGAAGCCCTCAATGCGCGAGAGGTCATCGCTCAACCGCCCGTAGCCCACCGCGGTGCCCGCTTTTCCATCATCACCCGCCTCGGCGAAGCTGAGCCAGATCCGCCGTGATTGTTCAAAATCCGGGGCCAGCACCACGTCCAGCAATCCGCCCTGGCCGCTCGCCCAGACCTTCGGCACGCCGACAATCGGATCGGAGAGCCCTTTCCCTGCCTGCCAGTGCTTAAGCTGCCCGTCTTTTAGCGTGATCAGCAGCCCCTTATTATCAGGCAGAAACGCCAGCGACCAGGGGTGATCCAGTTTTGTCTGTAGCACGTCGACCTTAACCGTCTCGGGCGCCGCAAGCAGCGAAAGCGGGAATAACAGTACAGGGAGGAAAAGCAGCGAGGATCGAGGCATAACGCACTCCTTTATCGGCATATGGCTTAAAGATTAGCCACTGTTCCCGGGTGCGTTAACACTTTTACAAAAGCTTAATCAAAAGGGGGAGTTGCCTCCCCCGGGTTCAGTGTCGGGCAAGCGTTTCCGGCTTGTTCAGACACATGATGCAAAGCGCGAGCGTGGTCAGGCAGTTTTCAAGCTTCTCCGCGTTAACGGCAATAAAATTCGGGCAGTCGTGACGTCCGTTCATCAAACAGACCCCGGCGATGGAAAGCACCTCGGCGGCGCGGCGCAGCGCCACTAGTTCGTTTTCAGCGCAGTACGCTTTCAGGATGGGTGCTTTTTCACGCATGAAATTGCAAAGTTCAAAGAAATTATCACGCAGATTTTCGCTTTCGCTGACTGACATATACCCTTTCGCCTTGCGGAGTTGCAGATATGCAGCCAGGTCGATTCGGGCGTTGATCAGCTTGTTAAGCAGATCGCGTTTCAGTCTGTCAACGGACATGCTATTTCCTCCTCTGTCAGCCATGTTACCCTATTAATAATAAGGTCATTTTTTGTACAATGTGATGCCTGAGATCAATAAACGATAACTGATTAACATTCTTTACAATGTTACAACGATTGCCCGCCTCAACTGCGCCATCAAGAGTGTATAAATCCCCCGCGATACGCTGTAAAATCCCGCCCTGATAACTCCATAATTGATGAATTTTTAACCTATGAGCAATGTTACGCACCCGCCGAAAATCGGCTTTGTCTCCCTGGGCTGCCCGAAGAACCTGGTGGATTCCGAACGCATCCTGACTGAACTTCGCACTGAAGGCTATGACGTGGTGCCAAGCTACGACAACGCCGACATGGTGATCGTCAACACCTGTGGGTTCATCGACAGCGCGGTCCAGGAGTCACTGGAAGCCATTGGTGAAGCCCTGACGGAAAATGGCAAAGTGATTGTCACCGGCTGCCTGGGCGCGAAGGTGGATCAGATCCGCGAAGTGCATCCGAAGGTACTGGAGATCACCGGCCCGCACAGCTACGAGCAGGTGCTGGAACATGTTCATCACTACGTACCAAAGCCAAAGCACAACCCGTTCCTGAGCCTGGTACCGGAACAGGGCGTGAAGCTGACGCCGCGCCACTATGCTTACCTGAAAATTTCCGAAGGCTGCAACCATCGCTGCACCTTCTGCATCATCCCGTCGATGCGTGGCGATTTGGTGAGCCGTCCGATTGGCGAGGTGCTGGCAGAAGCCAAACGCCTGGCCGACGCGGGCGTGAAGGAGTTACTGGTCATCTCCCAGGACACCTCCGCCTACGGCGTGGACGTCAAACACCGCTCCGGTTTCCACAACGGCGAGCCGGTAAAAACCAGCATGGTCGGCCTGTGCGAGCAGCTTGCTAAGCTCGGGATCTGGACGCGTCTGCACTACGTCTACCCTTACCCGCACGTTGACGACGTGATTCCGCTGATGGCGGAAGGCAAAATCCTGCCGTATCTGGATATCCCGTTACAGCACGCCAGCCCGCGCATTCTGAAGCTGATGAAGCGTCCTGGATCCGTTGACCGCCAGCTGGCGCGCATCAAGCAGTGGCGCGAGATCTGCCCTGAACTGACCCTGCGCTCCACCTTCATCGTTGGCTTCCCGGGTGAAACCGAAGAAGATTTCCAGATGCTGCTCGACTTCCTGAAAGAAGCGCGTCTGGATCGCGTGGGCTGCTTCAAGTACAGCCCGGTTGAAGGCGCAACGGCCAACGAGCTGGCGGACCAGGTACCGGAAGAGGTCAAAGAGGAACGCTGGAACTGCTTTATGCAGCTGCAACAGCAGATCTCTGCTGAACGCTTGCAGGAGAAAGTGGGCCGCGAAATTCTGGTCATTATCGACGAAGTGGACGAAGAAGGCGCGATTGGCCGCAGCATGGCGGATGCGCCTGAAATCGACGGCGCGGTGTACCTGAACGGGGAAACCAACGTCAAGCCGGGCGATATTATTCGCGTGAAGGTTGAAAACGCCGACGAGTATGATTTGTGGGGCAGCCGGGTTTAATCTTTAACCCCTCACCCCGGCCCTCTCCCCAAAGGGGCGAGGGGGAACAGACCGCACCGAGCAGTCCCCTCTCCCCTCAGGGGAGAGGGTTAGGGTGAGGGGTAAGTTCCTGCAAAAACCTACCCCTTAATTCTCGGATCCAGCGCGTCGCGCAGCCCATCCCCCAGCAGGTTAAACGCCAGCACGGTCAGGAAAATCGCCAGGCTCGGGAAGATCGCCACGTGCGGGGCGATCACCATATCCGCCCGCGCCTCGTTCAGCATCGCGCCCCACTCCGGCGTCGGCGGCTGTGCGCCTAACCCCAG
>NZ_JABMCU010000360.1:0-1169 GCF_013179605.1 Enterobacter sp. CM29
AGCTGATCTTGGTGTGATTGTCAGGAAAGCCTTGAAGACGCTCGCATTCAATTGGAGTTAGGCGTCGGACCTCCATGTTTGGGGTCATTGTTGCAGCAGGTTGACCTCCTCCACTGGGTGATGGCAACTTAAGGGTAAAGGCCAATTCAACACTAGCCTTTGGAGTCACATCAGTCTGAAGTGCTATTGCTGGAGGCTGTCCGCTGTTAGCATGGCTTTTATCGTGGTTTCCTGCGCGAATAGTTGGCGATAGCTCCGACGTCGCATCAGCTCCACTGTCTTTGTAGCTAAATGCGATGCAGGCGTTTTCTTGTCCGTTGTTGCGCCCAAGTGTGTGTGCCAGTTCGCAATTGGTATCTGGATCTTGCGTGCCGTGCACTGCGAAAGTCTCAGTATCAAAATCCAGCCTGATTCCATGCGCGGTGCAGGCGGTCGCCACATCAATATGGCCGGCAGCATTGCCACCGCCAAAAGCAATCAGGTGTCCAGCTTGTGCCTGGTTGTCGTCTGCGCCACACGTTCCAACGCCTCGTGCAGTAAGGGCGGCAACAGCCTTTTGCGTTTCTCGGCGCGGCGCAGAATCCCGGCGCACGCTGTTGAGCTCAAAAAGTACCGCTGCGGGATCGAATCCTCTTCGAGCACTTGCGACAACGAACACACGGCGGCGTCGTTGGGCCACTCCGAAAAATTGAGCATCAAGGACGCGCCATGCGATAACCCTCTCTGGTCCAGACACACAACCAGCGTGCGTCCATTTTCCCCCTGCTGGCTGCAACTCACTGCTTTCTCCGGCAAGTCCTGCCAGAAAGCACCCGAAGGCATTGTCTTTGCTGCTGAGCACGCCGGGGACGTTTTCCCAGACGATGATTGCTTCTGGCTCACCGCGTTCGCGGCGCTTTGCGTCGATTGCATTGGCTAATTCCACGTAAGAGAGGGTTAACTGGCCTCGGTCATCAGACAGGCCTTCACGTAAGCCGGCGATGCTGAATGCCTGGCAGGGCGTACCACCGACAAGAACATCAGGCGCTTCTACTTCACCAACGCGCACCGCATCCGCGATTTTTGTCATGTCGCCAAGGTTGGTTACTTCCGGCCAGTGATGGGCGAGGACTGCGGATGGGAATGGTTCGATTTCAGAGAACCAGGCCGGTTTCCAGCCGAGAGGTTCC
>NZ_JABMCU010000361.1:0-1155 GCF_013179605.1 Enterobacter sp. CM29
AAATTCCTATAGTTCCGGTAGTCGGAGGGCAGTAATGCCCTCTTTTTATGGTGAAGCCGAATGGCGAAAGAATGGCGAATGGCGAATGGCGAAAATTAGGCAATAAAAAACCACCTTTCGGTGGTTTACACGACACTGCTTATCATTGATTTTATTCTAGTTTTCCCATGGTAGCCGGAGTGGGACTTGAACCCACACAGCGCGAACGCCGAGGGATTTTAAATCCCTTGTGTCTACCGATTCCACCATCCGGCCAGGGAAGAAAGTGGAGGCGCGTTCCGGAGTCGAACCGGACTAGACGGATTTGCAATCCGCTACATAACCGCTTTGCTAACGCGCCTTAAATCTTTTGTCTTTCGACCTGCACCCGCAAACTGCCGATGCATTAATCTGGAGCGGGAAACGAGACTCGAACTCGCGACCCCGACCTTGGCAAGGTCGTGCTCTACCAACTGAGCTATTCCCGCATGTTATCAAGTAACTATTTAACGACTTGCTAAGCACTTGATTTCATTATCGTCCGGCTTACTGTGCCGCCGTTCGATGCGTTGCATTCTACTGATATGACGTTATGAGTCAACGTTATTTTTTGCATCTCAGGATCGTTTGCTGAAAATTAAGCCGAAACGATCACTGTTCAAGCAAATCACCGCGCGCAGCGTTCAAATATTGCAACATTGACCACAATGTCAGCACCGCCGCAACCCACAGCAGACCAATGCCGGCCCACTCTACCCAGGCATTCGGACGCCACAGCATCCACACCAGCGCCGCCATCTGCGCAGTGGTTTTAACTTTACCGATCCAGGACACCGCCACGCTGCTGCGTTTACCCAGCTCCGCCATCCATTCGCGCAGGGCAGAGATAATAATCTCACGGCCAATCATGGTCGCGGCAGGCAGCGTCACCCACCAGGTATGATAATGTTCCGCCACCAGCACCATCGCGATTGCCACCATCACCTTATCCGCAACCGGATCGAGGAACGCGCCAAAGCGGGTACTCTGGTTCCAGCGACGCGCCAGATAACCGTCAAACCAGTCCGTCACGGCGGCAATCAGGAAAATAAGCGCACAGGCAAAAGGCGCCCAGACGACCGGCAGGTAAAATGCCAGGACGAAGAACGGAATGAGCACAACGCGAAAGAGAGTAAG
>NZ_JABMCU010000362.1:0-1153 GCF_013179605.1 Enterobacter sp. CM29
GATCATTTAGCGCAATGAATGATTAGTGAAGACGTGGCTCACTCTTCGGGAATTTCTCTGCCTTGTTTAACAAGATGCTTAATGGTTGCGTAGTCATAATATCCTGCCGCAACTTGTTTAGCGTATTCAATACGTTGTAATGCAACTGCCTTTTCAAACATTGCGCTTTTTACGGATATAGCCAAAAAGTGGTCTAGTTCTGCTAGCTCTTCTGCCGTCCTGTCAACAGTAAACAGATATCGGCGCTCATGATGTTCAATAGCACCAACAAGAAATGCGGCACGGTCTGCAATATTATGTAAGGGTTTATCACCCAGTAGACTGTTACATTGTGGACAGGACGGTACGGTGTGACGACGATCGTAGTGTCTCACTCCGCCTCTCCAGGCAACCGAAACCACATGATCACGAACGATACCTGAGCGATGGTCGCCACAATAGATGCACCGTGGTCGATCTGAATCATGCTGATTAATATTTAATGTTGATACTGAGGTAAATTCTTCTCGTACGTAAGGGACGGGTTTTTTCCTTTTAGCTCTACTTGCAATTACAGCCTTCATTGCTTCGTCCGGTAACGGCTCATCTTCTATTATTCTTGCTCTTTTTGTCGGGCTTTTTGCAGCCTTTGATAGTAGGTCTGCAGCAAGTGAGCTAGCTTTTGGTGCGAAGTTTTCCGATTTAGAGAGAACATCTGCTTTTGATTTTTGGAAACCAATTGAGGTTTCTTTGGGGCCTGGTGCTTGAGCTGGATTATGCTGTTTTGTCAGAGTTGGCGAGATTGGATTGGCAACGTAGGAGTATTTGTTAAAAACTTCATGAAAGTTGAGATTACAGGTGAACTCATCTTCATTAAAGCGACTATGGAAGTGCCCCAAAGCTTGCTTCTTGCTGTGGAAAAACATTAGCCCCCCTTTCTATTGTCAGGCAACTAACCTTGCTTATGAAATGTGTAATCAAGCGAGCGTACATTCGCATACATGAAATGTCTATTAGCCTTCACACGCGAGGACTGTCTAGGCCGAGAACGGATAAAATGCCTGCCGCCATTTTGCCGCCACTACTAAAGAAAAAGGGGCTACGCTTTCACGTAACCCCTTGTTTTATTTGGTGGAGCTGGCGGGAGTTGAACCCGCGTCCGAAATTTCTACAT
>NZ_JABMCU010000363.1:0-1123 GCF_013179605.1 Enterobacter sp. CM29
GGATATTAATAAACGCCGAGAACGGCTCTTTGAGGGTGATCTTCACCGTCGCCGGATCAATCACCTCGGTTTGGGCGATATTTTTATACAGGTTGTAGCGCTTAAGACCGTTTTCCGGATTGCTGGCTCGGTCCAGGTTGACCTTAACCGCCTCGGCGTTGAAGTCGGTGCCGTCCTGGAACTTCACGCCGGTACGGAGCTTAACGGTATAGACCAGCCCGTCGTCCGACACGGTATAGCCTTCCGCCAGCACGTTTTTCAGCTTCATCTCGCGGTCCAGGCCGAACAGCCCCTGGTAGAAGGATTTTGCCACCGCCTGAGAAAGGGTGTCGTTAGCATCATACGGATCCAGCGTCGTGAAGTTAGACCCCACAGCCACCACCACGTCTTTCGCCGCGAATGCGGGGGCGGCGGCCAGCGCAGCCGTCACGCTCGCGGCAAGCAGCCACTGACGAGCAACAAAAGGAACCATTGTGTTCTCCTGCCTGTTGTAAGTTATAACCGCGAGAATGCATTGCCCTGACGCGGGGGTGCGACAAAATGACCGGGACCGACTTCACGCAGCGCCACGCGCTCCAGAGTTTCGCCCCGTTTACGAATATTGCTCGGCATTTCGTCCTGCAACAGCACGCGCTGGGCGTGACGATGCTCAGGATCGGCAACCGGTACGGCGGCCATCAGCTTGCGGGTGTACGGATGCTGCGGGTTTTCAAATACCGCCCGACGGGGGCCAATTTCAACAATTTGCCCCATGTACATCACCGCCACGCGATGGCTGATCCGCTCAACCACCGCCATATCGTGAGAGATAAACAGAAACGCAATGCCCAAATCCCGCTGTAAATCGAGCAGGAGATTGATGATTTGCGCGCGGATGGAGACATCCAGCGCTGACACGGACTCATCCGCAATCACCACTTTCGGATTCAGGGCCAATGCCCGGGCTATGCAGATACGCTGTCGCTGACCGCCAGAAAATTCGTGCGGATAACGCCAGGCATGCTCCGGTTTCAGGCCCACGCGCTCCAGCAGCCACGCGACGCGGCGCTGCGCGGCTTCACCGTCGAGCAGGTTGTGCACCCGCAGCGGCTCCATAATCGAGTACCCCACCGTATGGCGCGGA
>NZ_JABMCU010000364.1:0-1108 GCF_013179605.1 Enterobacter sp. CM29
TTTATCGGCTGATGCGCCAGCACGCGTTGACATCTGCTCGGCGGACTTCAGATGCTGCTCAACGACCGGCGTGTGCTCTTTGGCCAAAGCCTTCACATCCGGATCGTCGATTTTACTGGCGTCGCTCTTAAGCTTCGACAGCACCTTCTCGTGGTCCTTCACGCCAGCATATTCCATATACATTTTGTCAAAAGCGTCACCGCGCTGGTTTTCAAGCCTTGAGTTCAGGGCTTTATGGGCGGCGTCTGGCTCGGTCGGCAGCTCTACGCCCTTTTTCTGGGCAACGGCCTGCACTTTGGTCAGGGCGGCGCCGTGGTCGTCGACCATTTTCTGGGCGAATGTTTTCACTTCACTGGTCTGGGCCTTGTCCAGGGCGAGCCTGGCGGCGGCGACTTCGTTGATATTGGCCTGCGCCATGTCCTTTAACGCTTTCTCGTCGCCGGAGCTGAGTCTGGCGTCCGGTTGAGCCTGGCCCGCAGCGTTAGTTTGCGCGGCGCTTGTCGTCTGGGCTTGTACGCCAACGGTGCTGAACATTGCTGCAACTGCTGATACGGCTAGCAGCCTTTTCAGGGTTTTACTCGTGTGCATATTGTTCTCCTGATGGTCATGGTACAGGTAAGTTTCGGTTACCTTACGCGCAACCGGGCAGATAAATGCTAACTGCACAGGTCAGTATAGTAGATGAACCTGCTGTAATCGCAGGTTGCGTCAGAGAGGGCAGGTAATAATGCTCAACAGGCGACGCTTATCGCTCAGTCTCTCTACGACATTGGCACGGATCATTCCCATATTTGATGCTAATGTTAAATAGATAGATTTATTAACAGGAGGAATGATATGAAAAAAGCACTATTAGGGAGTGTATTGGCTTTAACAGTTGCAAGCTTTGGCGCATCTGCGGCAGATATGATTTCCAAAGATGAAGCGCACCACTTCAAACTTGAATACCTGGGCAATGTATCTGTAGGGGCTTCAGGTGGACAAATTTCTTCACCTTCAGATCTTCATCAAAAACTCTCGAAACTGGCAGATGAGAAGGGCGGGAAATACTATGTCATCATCGCCGCTCGAGAGCATGGCCCTAACTTCCAGGCCGTAGCAGAAGTCT
>NZ_JABMCU010000365.1:0-1105 GCF_013179605.1 Enterobacter sp. CM29
CCCATATCACCTTGATATAGCGGTTTTTTTTACTGGATTTCAGTCTCGTATGACTACCAATCATGAATTAATCGAACTGGTTAAGGATAAATGCAACAATGAGCAGCAAAGTTAAATTACCCATAACATTTCACGATATTGTGAATGTCCTTATGTGGGATGACAGGTTCAATAAAGAAAACGTAACGAGCCGGATTCCTGCGGGGGTTAAAATCAGTGAGTGGCTAGCTCGCGCTTTCACCTTAACTCACATTAAAAAATTCGCAAACAAAGGTCAGTTTGCTTTGGCTTATTACTACAAAAATAAGTTACCTGGTATCGAGGATGAACTCAAGTCCTTACAAGGTCACTACTTAAGTCAAATCAAAAACTATAATTCACAGGTTAAACAAAACCCACTTAGCGAGAGCATGGATATTTTGGCTTTTGTTCAACCTGTAGAAGTAACGATCAACATCCTTCCATGCCCGCCTGTTTTGATGTTTATTCGCGTTAACATGCTCTGTGACGAAGCTCATACTGAATTAAGAAAGCTATATCAGTATGGAAACATCACAAAAAGCGATTATTTCAAAGAAAGGCGTGAACTATTCAAACCATTGAATAAGTTCCGATCCGACTTCTCTGCAAAAAATCGTGAGGCAGGTGAGTTACTACGTTCTGTAGATATTAAACCTTCCTCAATAAGCAATACGGGTTAAGTGCGTTACAGCAGGAAACTACTGTGTCGAGAATAAAAAAAAGGGATTGAGTAAAAACTCAATCCCTTATTATCATTTAGCGTTTAGAAGCTAAATGTGTTCTGTACTTCAAAACAACATTTTCAACATCAAGTAACAGGCAATCCTTTTTGAGAAGGAAGAATGTTAGCTGTGCTGTACGTGTTGCTGGGTACAGTTCTGCATGAATAACAACGCGATCAAAAAGCCAAGCACGAAGCAAGCGATCTGAATCGGAAAAATCATCCAGCTTAAGGTTATACAAAAATGCTCTGCGTTCTTGCAAATAAGCGTCAAGATTGGCATATGAATCAACACCAGTATATTGAAGATTAACAATGTCAGGATCTATTTCAGTCTGAACATTTTCAACATTTACGCGGGTG
>NZ_JABMCU010000366.1:0-1101 GCF_013179605.1 Enterobacter sp. CM29
CCACTCCGTTGATTCGCGAAGTGCTGGCCCTGCTGCTGTGCCTGATTGCCGGCGTGCTGGCGATTTATGGCTATCTGCGCTGGCTGAGAAATGAAAAAGCGATGCGTCTGAAGCAGGATCTCCCCTACACGCGCGGTTTGCTCATCATCAGTACGATTTTGCTGATGGTTGCGGGCGTAGTGATGTTACTGGTGCTGTATGCCGGATAGCCGCAAAGCGCGGCGGGAAGCGGACCCCGGGCTTCAGCCGGAGCGAACCTCGCTGGCCTGGCTGCGCACGCTGCTTGGGTATGGTGCGTTGATCGCGCTTGCCATTAAGCACAACTGGCACCGCACGGGGGCGCCATTCTGGATCTCCATTGTTGTGCTGGCGCTGGTAGCCATCATTTTATGGCGCTACACCCGCAGCCGTAACCTGATGGACGTGGCGCAGAGCGACTTTGTACAGCCGAAGGCGGTGCGGGATAAGTTCCTTATCGCCCTGGCCGTGCTGTCGCTGTCACTGCTGTTTGCGGTCACCCACATTCAACAAATTTTGCACCTGTAGGCCGGGTAAGGCGCAGCCGCCACCCGGCATATTTACTTCCCTTTCGCTAAATATTTCGCCATCTCGTCTTCCGGCACCATGCCGCCGCCGGTCGCCCAGACCAGGTGTGTAGTGTTAGCATTCGCCGTTATGCGTACCGGCCCGGCCATCCCCGCCAGCGCCGACGGCTCCAGACAAATGCCTTCTTCCTGCGCCAGCCAGCCGAGCAGGTCGTACATGCTTTGATCGGCGAGGGTATAGAACCCGTCAAGCAGACGCTCCATCGCGCGGCCCACGAAGCCAGACGCGCGACCTACCGCCAGACCGTCCGCCGCCGTCACGTTATCAATACCCAGATCCTGCACCGCGATTTCATCGTGCAGCCCGGTGTAAACGCCCAGCAGCATGCACGGGGAGTGCGTGGGCTCGGCGAAGAAACAGTGGACGTTATCGCCAAAGGCCAGCTTCAGGCCAAACGCCACGCCGCCGGGGCCGCCGCCGACGCCGCACGGCAGATAGACATTCAACGGATGTTCAGCATCCACCGCGCGCCCCTGCGCGGCAAACTGCGCTTTC
>NZ_JABMCU010000367.1:0-1062 GCF_013179605.1 Enterobacter sp. CM29
ATTAAAAAACCTTGAATACCCTCATTATTATACGCAGCTACATTTCTTTTTTTGCCTCACACCCTTTCACCGACTTATGGCATATATCGGTTCAAGGGTAGTTTAAGGAACAGTAATGACGAATCACTTCAGACGCTTACCCTTATCCGGTTTCATTGTCTGTGCTGCACTGCTCGCCGGGTGCGATGGGCAAGAAAACCCACAGCAGCATGGGCAAGCTCCTCAGGTCAGTGTTCATATTGTCAAAAGCGCGCCACTGGCCGTAACGACGGAATTGCCAGGCAGAACTGACGCTTATCGTGTGGCGGAGGTTCGTCCCCAGGTAAGTGGTATCATTCTGCACCGTAATTTTACCGAAGGCAGCGACGTCAAAGCGGGTGAATCACTTTATCAGATCGATCCGGCCACCTATCAGGCAGCCTACGACAATGCGAAAGGTGAACTGGTAAAAGCGCAGGCGGCGGCAAACATAGCCCATCTGACGGTAAAACGTTACCTTCCGCTGGTCGGTACGCAATATGTGAGCAAGCAGGAGTATGATCAGGCGGTGGCAACCGCCCAGCAGGCGGATGCAAGCGTCGTTGCCGCGAAAGCTGGCGTTGAAAACGCGCGGATCAATCTTGCTTATACGAAAGTCACATCGCCAATCAACGGGCGCATTGGCAAATCCAGCGTCACTGAAGGGGCGTTAGTCACTAATGGTCAGTCAACCGCACTGGCGACAGTTCAGCAGCTCGATCCCATTTATGTCGATGTAACGCAATCCAGCAGCGATTTTATGCGTCTGAAGCAGCAGACGAGCCTGCAAAAGGGAGACACCAGCAGCGTTGAGTTGCTGATGGAAAATGGCCAGCCTTATCCGCTGAAAGGAACGCTCCAGTTCTCTGATGTCACGGTAGATGAAAGTACCGGCTCAATCACCCTTCGCGCTCTCTTCCCTAACCCTCAGCATATGCTGTTACCGGGTATGTTTGTCCGTGCACGCATTGACGAAGGCACACAGCCTGATGCCATCCTTGTTCCCCAGCAGGGGGTAACCCGTACACCTCGCGGTGATGCAAC
>NZ_JABMCU010000368.1:0-1059 GCF_013179605.1 Enterobacter sp. CM29
TTTTCCAGGAACAGGTGCAGTTTAACGGCCTGGCGCTGGTCATTATCGACGAACAGCACCGCTTTGGTGTTCATCAGCGTCTGGCGCTGTGGGAGAAAGGTCTGCAACAGGGCTTCCACCCGCATCAGCTGATCATGACCGCCACGCCGATTCCGCGCACCCTGGCGATGACGGCCTATGCCGATCTGGATACCTCCACCATCGACGAGTTGCCGCCGGGCCGAACGCCTGTGACCACGGTTGCCATACCGGACACGCGGCGCAGCGACATCATTGACCGCGTGCGCAACGCCTGTACGCAGGAAGGGCGTCAGGCGTACTGGGTCTGCACCCTGATTGAAGAGTCTGAGCTGCTGGAAGCGCAGGCTGCCGAAGCCACATGGGAAGAGTTAAAGCTCGCCCTGCCAGAGCTGAACGTCGGTCTGGTTCACGGGCGCATGAAGCCTGCCGAGAAGCAGGCGGTGATGCAATCGTTCAAACAGGGCGAGCTGCACTTACTCGTTGCGACCACGGTTATCGAAGTGGGCGTGGATGTGCCGAACTCCAGCCTGATGATTATTGAGAACCCGGAGCGTCTGGGCCTGGCGCAGCTCCACCAGCTACGAGGCCGCGTGGGCCGTGGTGCGATCGCCTCTCACTGCGTGCTGCTCTACAAAGCCCCGCTGTCGAAAACCGCGCAGATGCGTTTGCAGGTATTACGCGACAGCAATGACGGCTTCGTCATTGCGCAAAAAGATCTGGAGATCCGCGGCCCGGGCGAACTGCTTGGCACGCGTCAGACGGGTAACGCCGAATTTAAAGTGGCGGATTTGCTGCGCGATCAGGCCATGATCCCCGAAGTACAACGCCTTGCGCGTCATATTCATGAACGCTACCCCGAACAGGCGGCAGCGTTAATTGAACGCTGGATGCCGGAAACCGAGCGGTATTCCAACGCCTGACGGTCAGCCAAACATCGGCAGCATCAGGTAGAGCTTAATGACCAGCGCGTTGACGATATCAATGAAGAATGCGCCCACCATCGGCACCACCAGAAACGCCATGTGCGACGGGCCGAAC
>NZ_JABMCU010000369.1:0-1058 GCF_013179605.1 Enterobacter sp. CM29
AGCTGATACATCACTCGCCAGCCAAAGGCTTCACCCACCACGCCGCTCACGGTTCTGGAGAGCAAAATCCCCAGCAGCAGGCCGGTCATCACCGTGCCGACTGTTTTTCCCTGTTTGCCTTCCGGCGCGAGGATCGCTGCGGCCGGGACAATATCCTGCGCCATGGTGGCGGCCATGCCAATCAGCAGGCTGGTGAGCAGTAGGGAGTGCAGTTGTCCGGTCAGGCTACAACTCAGCAGGAACAGCGCCAGAGCTGCACTTTTTATCAGGATCAACGTTCTGCGGTCATAACGATCGCCGAGCGGGAGCAGAAACAGGATGCCTAAGGCATAACCCGCCTGGGTGAGCGTCGGGACCATGCCCATGCCTTCGATGCTCAGGTGCAGGTCTGAGCCCATCAGCGGCAGCAGAGGCTGGGCATAATAGATGGATGCCACGCTGAAGCCCGCACCGAGCGCCAGCATTAAGATTACCCAGCGGCTTACGGCCCGGGTGGTGGTTGTGTTCATAAGATGTTCCTCATTCGTCGTGTGCGGCTATTTTTTATCAGTACGCCTTGCGACGGTAGCGGGCGCGGTGGTAAAACGCTTATACGTGTAACGTATAGGTGTTAATGATATGAAACGGACTGAGCGTATAGATCGTGTAGAACTGATGCGAACCTTTGTTCGCATTGTGGAGGCGGGGTCCCTTTCTGCGGCGGCACGTCAGCTGGCAACAACCCAGGCCACGGTGAGCAGACGGTTGCAGTCGCTTGAGACCATGCTGGGCGTGCGTCTGATGCTGCGCACAACCCATACGACACGGCTGACCGATGACGGTGAACGTTGCTATCAGCATGCCAGACGGGTGATTGACAGCTGGCTGGCGCTGGAAGACGAGGTGGGGCAGACGGAAGATGAACCGGTCGGGGTGCTGAGGGTGCGCGCGCCTCACGCGTTTGGCCAGGATCAGCTACTAAAACCGTTAACCCAATTTTTGCAGCGCTATCCCCAGCTTTCTGTTGAGTGGATGCTTAACGATCGCTCGGTTGATTTCCTCGGCGACAACCTTGACTG
>NZ_JABMCU010000037.1:0-26381 GCF_013179605.1 Enterobacter sp. CM29
GACTTGTCTGGAAGTGATGGCGGGCGGGGTGTCCAAAGGTCACGCGCTGGAAGCGGTCGCGAAGCGTCTGGGCTTTGATCTGAAAGACTGCATCGCGTTCGGCGATGGCATGAACGATGCCGAGATGCTCTCCATGGCGGGCAAAGGCTGCATCATGCAGAACGCGCACCAGCGCCTGAAAGATCTGCACCCGGAGCTGGAAGTGATTGGCACCAACGCAGACAACGCGGTACCTAAGTATTTGCGCAAACTGTTCCTTGAATAATCTTCATTTGATTATTTATTGTTCAGATGTCAACTAAAGAGTTCGCTACAATGCCTCTCCTTCTTTCTGAGAGACAAGCATTGTGGCGCTACTCATTATCACCACTATCCTGTGGGCCTTCTCCTTTAGCCTGATTGGCGAATACCTTGCCGGATCGGTCGACAGCTACTTTTCGGTGCTGATGCGTGTGGGGCTGGCGGCGCTGGTGTTCCTGCCGTTCCTGCGTACCCGCGGGCAATCGCTGAAAACCATTCTGCTGTACATGCTGGTAGGCGCAATGCAGCTCGGCATCATGTACCTGTTCAGCTTCCGGGCTTACGTCTACCTCTCCGTATCGGAATTTCTGCTCTTTACCGTGCTCACGCCGCTCTATATCACGCTGATTTACGACCTGCTCAGCAGGCGCCGCCTGCGCTGGGGATATCTGCTGAGCGCGGCGCTGGCAGTCATTGGCGCGGCGATAATTCGCTATGACAAGGTGAGCGATCACTTCTGGACCGGGCTGATGTTCGTCCAGCTCGCCAATATCAGCTTCGCCATCGGGATGGTGGGCTACAAACGCCTCATGGAGACCCGCCCGATGCCGCAGCATAACGCGTTTGCGTGGTTCTATATGGGCGCGGCGATTGTCGCGATTGCGGCATGGTTTATGCTCGGCAACCCGCAAAAGCTGCCAACCACCCCCGTGCAGTGGAGCGTTCTGGTCTGGCTGGGCGTGGTGGCGTCGGGGCTGGGCTACTTTATGTGGAACTACGGCGCGACGCAGGTAGACGCCGGAACGCTGGGGATCATGAACAACGTGCACGTGCCGGCGGGGCTACTGGTGAACCTCGCCATCTGGCAGGAACAGCCGCACTGGCCGAGTTTCCTTATTGGGGGAACGGTGATCCTGGCTTCGCTGTGGGTACATCGCCGCTGGGTCGCTCCGCGCTCCGCACAAACGGAAGATGGTCGCACGCGTGGTTCCGCGCTGAGCGAATAAACGCTTCCGTAATCGGCTGACGCTGCTCGCCGTCGCGCACGGCGGCGTACAGCCGGCTCCACAGTCCTTCACCCAGGGTTTTGGTAACCACCAGACCCTGGCGTTCAACCGTCTCGACCACCCAGTGCGGCAGCGCCGCAATTCCCATTCTGGCCGCCACCATCTGAATTAACAGCAGTGTGTTATCCACGCTTTTCAGCTGTGGGCTGATGCCCGCGGGTTGCAGGAAATGGCGCCAGATATCCAGACGACTGCGCTGTACCGGGTAAATCAGCAGCGTCTCCGTTGCCAGATCTTCCGGCGTGATACGCGTTTTGGCGGCCAGCGGATGGTCCGGGGCCAGCACCAGACGCACCTCAAAATCAAACATTGGCGAATAGTGCAGACCGCTGCGCGGCAGAATATCTGAGGTCATCACCAGATCCAGCTCACCCTGCTGAAGCGACGGCTGCGGATCAAACGTGACGCCGGACTTGAAGTCCATCTCCACCTGCGGCCACTTCTGGCGGAAGTTCTCAAGCGCGGGGGTCAGCCACTGAATACAGCTGTGACACTCAATGGCGATGCGCAGGGTGGTCTGCTGCGGCTCGTTGCAGGACTGCAACGCGCTGGCAATCTGCGGCAGCACCTGGTTCGCCAGCTGAAGCAAAATTTCGCCCTGCGGCGTAAAGCGCAAAGGCTGGCTCTTACGCACAAAAAGACGAAAGCCGAGGCGTTGTTCCAGATCGCTGAACTGGTGAGAAAGGGCAGACTGAGTCTGGTGCAGCGTGGCCGCTGCCGCCGCAAGAGAACCGCAGTTCCGCAACGCTTGTAGCGTTTTCAGGTGTTTTATCTCGATCATGAAAGTCCTTCACTTCGCCATGAACATTTTGCGCTTGAGGAATATACAGTACCTGCCAATTATAGATGTGTAAACATCTGGACGTCTAAATAACGAATTTCACAAGGGGCATACCATGACAATCCGCACTCACACTCTCGGTTTCCCTCGCGTTGGCCTGCGTCGCGAGCTAAAAAAAGCGCAAGAAAGCTACTGGGCAGGTAACGCCACCCGTGAAGAACTGCTGGCGGTGGGACGTGAGCTGCGCGCGCGTCACTGGGAACAGCAAAAACAGGCGGGCATTGACCTGCTGCCGGTGGGCGATTTCGCCTGGTACGACCATGTTCTGACCACCAGCCTGCTGCTTGGCAACGTGCCGGCTCGCCATCAGAACAACGATGGATCGGTGGATATCGATACCCTGTTCCGCATCGGCCGTGGCCGCGCGCCAACGGGTGAGCCAGCGGCAGCGGCGGAAATGACCAAGTGGTTCAACACCAACTATCACTATATGGTGCCGGAGTTCGTTAAAGGCCAGCAGTTCAAACTGACCTGGACCCAGCTTCTGGATGAAGTGGACGAAGCGCTGGCGCTGGGTCACCAGGTGAAACCCGTGCTGCTGGGGCCGATAACCTACCTGTGGCTGGGCAAAGTGAAAGGTGAACAGTTCGACCGCCTCAGCCTGCTGAACGACATTCTGCCGGTTTATAAGCAGGTGCTGATTGAGCTGGGCAAACGCGGCATTCAGTGGGTGCAAATCGATGAACCGGCGCTGGTGCTTGAGCTGCCGCAGGCGTGGCTGGACGCCTTCAAACCGGCGTATAACGCGCTCACCGGGCAGGTGAAGCTGCTGCTGACCACCTACTTCGAAGGCGTCACGCCGAACCTGAAAACCATTACCGCGCTGCCGGTTCAGGGTCTGCACATTGACCTCGTTCACGGCAAAGACGATGTAGCAGAGTTGCACAAGCGTCTGCCAGTGGACTGGCTGCTCTCTGCCGGTCTGGTGAATGGTCGTAACGTCTGGCGTGCCGATCTCACCGAGAAATATGCACAAATTAAAGACATAGTCGGTAAACGTGAATTGTGGGTGGCCTCTTCCTGTTCCCTGCTGCATAGCCCGATTGACCTGAGCGTGGAGACCCGACTCGACCCTGAGGTGAAAAGCTGGTTTGCCTTCGCCCTGCAAAAGTGTGAGGAGCTGGCTCTGCTGCGCGACGCGTTGAACAGCGGCGACACGGCAGCGATTAGCGACTGGAGCGCTCCGATCCAGGCGCGCCGTCACTCGACGCGCGTGCATAACCCGGCAGTGGAAAAACGTCTGGCGGCCATCACCGCCCGGGACAGCCAGCGCCAGAGCCCGTATGAAGTGCGCGCCGAAGCCCAGCGTGCGCGCTTTAACCTGCCCGCGTGGCCGACCACGACAATCGGCTCCTTCCCGCAGACTACCGAGATCCGCAGCCTGCGCCTGGACTTCAAAAAGGGCAATCTGGATGCGAATCACTACCGCACCGGTATTGCGGAACACATCAAACAGGCGATTATCGAGCAGGAACGTTTAGGTCTGGACGTGCTGGTGCACGGTGAAGCCGAGCGTAACGACATGGTGGAATACTTCGGTGAGCACCTGGACGGGTTTGTCTTTACCCAGAACGGTTGGGTGCAGAGCTACGGCTCCCGCTGCGTGAAGCCGCCGGTGGTAATCGGCGACGTCAGCCGCCCGGAAGCGATTACCGTGGAGTGGGCGAAGTATGCCCAGTCTCTGACCGACAAACCGGTAAAAGGCATGCTGACGGGTCCGGTGACCATTCTCTGCTGGTCGTTCCCGCGTGAAGACGTAACCCGGGAAACCATCGCCAAACAGATCGCCCTGGCGCTGCGCGATGAAGTTGCGGATCTGGAAGCGGCCGGGATTGGCATCATTCAGATCGACGAACCTGCGCTGCGTGAAGGTTTGCCGCTGCGTCGCAGCGACTGGGATGCTTACTTACAGTGGGGCGTGGAGGCGTTCCGCCTCAACGCGGCCGTCGCGAAGGACGATACGCAGATCCACACCCACATGTGTTACTGCGAATTTAACGACATCATGGACTCCATTGCCGCGCTCGACGCCGATGTGATCACCATCGAGACCTCGCGTTCAGACATGGAACTGCTGGAGTCGTTCGAAGAGTTCGACTACCCGAACGAAATCGGGCCGGGCGTGTACGACATTCACTCCCCGAATGTGCCAAGCGTGGAGTGGATTGAATCGCTGCTGCAAAAAGCGGCCCAGCGCATCCCGGCGGAACGTCTGTGGGTAAACCCGGACTGCGGCCTGAAAACCCGTGGCTGGCCTGAAACCCGCGCGGCGCTGGCGAACATGGTGCAGGCGGCGCAGAATTTGCGTCAGGCTTGATGAAATGTAGGCCCGGTCAGGCGTAGCCGCCACCGGGCTTTTTGCTTTTACGCTTTTTTCCCGCCGTACTGGCTAAACCATGTCAGCATCCGCTGCCAGCCATCTTTCGCCGATTCCGCGTGATAGCTCGGACGATAATCGGCATTAAAGGCGTGCCCGGCTTCCGGATACACCACAATTTCCGCCTTCGCGTTTGCTGCGCGCAACGCATGGCGCATGGTCTCGACCGTATCAAGCGGGATCCCGGTATCCTGACCGCCATAGAGCCCCAACACAGGCGCATTTAAATCCGTGGCAATATCAACAGGTTGCTTCGGTGAATTCAGCGTTTTTTCACCCACCAGCTTGCCGTACCAGGCCACGGCCGCTTTTAGCTGCGGGTTATGCGCGGCGTACAACCAGCTAATGCGTCCGCCCCAACAGAAGCCAGTCACCATCAGACGATGCGCATCGCCACCGTTGCGCGCTGCCCAGCTGGCAACGTGGTCGAGATCGGCCAGCACCTGCGCGTCCGGCACTTTGTTGACCAGGTTGCTGAACAGCGTCGGGATGTCGCTGTAATCATTCGGATCGCCCTGACGGAAATAGAGTTCCGGCGCAACGGCCAGGTAACCCTCCAGCGCCAGACGGCGGCAGAGGTCGCGAATATGTTCATGAACGCCAAATATTTCCTGCACCACGATCACGATGGGCAGCGGGCCATCGGCGGATTTTGGCCGCGCGTGGTACGCTGGCATGTTCTCTCCCTGGGAGGGAATGGAGGTCTCGCCTGCGGTAATGGCCTCTTCAGGGGTTGAGACGATGGTTGAAGCATGCGGGGCCGCAGCAGGTGCAAAACCGATTTTTTCAGTCATGGCATTCTCCGTACCAATGAATGGATTAGCGCAAAGATAAATATAGACACCAGGTTAACAACCCACAGTGCCTTATAGCGTCTATCTTTTGTGCAGCACCCGGCGATATAACTTGTTAATGTGATGTGAATCACCATTTTATGGAAATTAACTGCAATCATTTTCATTCATGGTGAGGTGTGTCACGAAATAATGCACATTGCTTCTGTAAAGTACCGTTTTACTTCTTCTGACAAACCGACCCACAGAGGAGTCACCTATGTCTAAGTCTGATGTTTTTCATCTCGGCCTCACTAAAAACGATTTACAAGGGGCTACGCTTGCTATCGTCCCTGGCGATCCTGAGCGTGTGGAAAAGATCGCCGCGCTGATGGATAAGCCGGTTAAGCTGGCAGCGCATCGCGAATTCACCACCTGGCGCGCAGAGCTGGACGGTAAAGCGGTGATCGTGTGCTCTACCGGTATCGGTGGCCCGTCTACCTCTATCGCCGTTGAAGAGCTGGCACAGCTGGGCATTCGTACTTTCCTGCGCATTGGCACCACAGGCGCCATTCAGCCGCACATCAACGTGGGCGACGTGCTGGTTACCACCGCATCCGTGCGTCTGGACGGGGCAAGCCTGCACTTTGCACCGATGGAATTCCCGGCAGTGGCTGATTTCGAATGCACCACCGCGCTGGTTGAAGCCGCGAAGTCCGTGGGCGCCACCACCCACGTGGGCGTCACTGCCTCTTCCGATACCTTCTACCCGGGCCAGGAGCGTTACGACACCTTCTCTGGTCGCGTGGTGAGCCGTTTCAAAGGCTCAATGGAAGAGTGGCAGTCGATGGGCGTCATGAACTACGAAATGGAATCTGCGACGCTGCTGACCATGTGCGCAAGCCAGGGTCTGCGTGCCGGTATGGTGGCGGGCGTTATCGTCAACCGTACCCAGCAGGAGATCCCGAACGCTGAAACCATGAAGCAGACTGAAAGCCATGCGGTGAAAATCGTGGTTGAAGCGGCGCGCCGTCTGATCTAATTCTCTCTTCAGTGCTAAAAGGCCGACATGCTCGGCCTTTCTTTTTTGCGTAACGCCTCGCAGGAAAACCCTTTCAAACTGGACGTTCATACAGCACAATTCTATTTTGTGCGGGTTACACGTGGATGCAGGGGGCATTGTGGATATCTCAATCCTGGTTTATGCGGTAGTTGCGCTGGTGAGCGTGGGGATTGGCTGGCTCATTTGCGGCTACCAATATGCTCAGCAGAAAGCCGATCAGCTGGCAGAGCGCGAAGAGATCGTCGCCGAACTCAGCGCGACGAAACAACAGCTTGCGCTGTGTGACCACTGGCGCGATGAGTGTGAACTGCTCAATAACGAACTGCGCAATCTGCGCGACATTAACACCTCGCTGGAGGCCGATCTCCGGGAAGTGACCACCCGCCTTGAATCCACCCAACTGCACGCCGAAGACAAAATCCGTCAGATGATCAACAGCGAGCAGCGTCTTAGCGAGCAGTTTGAGAACCTTGCGAACCGCATTTTTGAGCACAGCAATCGCCGCGTGGATGAGCAGAACCGCCAGAGCCTGAACAGCCTGCTGACGCCGCTGCGTGAACAGCTGGACGGCTTTCGCCGTCAGGTGCAGGACAGCTTTGGTCAGGAGGCTCGCGAGCGCCACACGCTGGCGCATGAGATCCGTAATCTCCAGCAGCTGAATGCGCAGATGGCTCAGGAGGCGGTTAACCTGACGCGCGCACTGAAAGGTGATAACAAAGCGCAGGGAAACTGGGGCGAAGTGGTCATGACGCGCGTGCTGGAGGCCTCTGGCCTGCGTGAAGGATACGAATACGAAACGCAGGTCAGCATTGAAAACGATGCGCGCTCGCGAATGCAGCCGGATGTCATTGTTCGTCTGCCGCAGGGTAAAGATGTGGTTATCGACGCCAAAATGACGCTGGTGGCCTATGAGCGCTACTTCAACGCGGAAGATGACTATACCCGCGAGACAGCGTTGCAGGAGCATATCGCCTCCGTGCGTAACCATATCCGTCTGCTGGGCAGAAAAGATTATCAACAGTTGCCGGGGCTGCGATCGCTGGATTATGTGCTGATGTTCATTCCGGTTGAGCCAGCCTTCCTGCTGGCGCTCGACAGACAGCCCGAACTGATCACCGAAGCGCTGAAAAATAACATTATGCTGGTCAGCCCCACCACGCTGCTGGTGGCGTTACGTACCATTGCCAACCTGTGGCGTTATGAGCACCAAAGCCGAAACGCGCAGCAGATTGCCGATCGCGCCAGCAAGCTGTACGACAAAATGCGGCTGTTTGTGGACGATATGTCCTCGGTGGGGCAAAGCCTGGATCGCGCGCAGGATAACTACCGCCAGGCGATGAAAAAACTCTCCTCCGGGCGCGGCAATTTGCTGGCGCAGGCGGAGGCGTTTCGCAGCCTGGGGGTGGAAGTTAAACGCGAGATTAATCCGGAACTGGTGGAGCAGGCTACGGCTCAGGACGAAGAGTTTCGTCTGCGTGAAGGCGACGGTGAGCAAAATAGCCGCAATGAAGACAATGGGTTAGCGGCGAGTTTATCCCCCGAAGCGCAGTCGGCGCGTTTCTTTCGCGGTGGTTGAAACGTAGGGCAAATGCGCCCAATCTGTTACACTTCACGAACATTTGACTGATTAGCAGGCTCTGAGATGGTTGACGATTCACAAGACACAACGCACTTTGGCTTTCAGACTGTCGCCAAAGCGCAGAAAGCTGACATGGTGGCCCACGTATTTCATTCCGTGGCGGCGAAGTACGATGTGATGAATGATTTGATGTCGTTTGGCATTCATCGCTTGTGGAAGCGCTTCACTATTGATTGCAGCGGCGTGCGCCGTGGACAAAAGGTGCTGGATTTAGCCGGCGGCACAGGGGATCTGACCGCTAAATTCTCCCGTCTGGTTGGCGAAACTGGTCGCGTGGTGCTGGCAGATATCAACGACTCCATGCTGAAAATGGGACGCGAAAAGCTGCGTAACATCGGCGTGGTAGGCAACGTTGAATATGTTCAGGCCAACGCCGAAGCGCTGCCGTTCCCGGACAATACGTTCGACTGCATCACCATCTCCTTCGGCCTGCGTAACGTGACCGATAAAGATAAAGCGCTGCGCTCTATGTACCGCGTGCTGAAGCCGGGCGGCCGACTGCTGGTACTCGAGTTTTCTAAACCGATTATCGACCCGCTGAGCAAAGCTTACGATGCCTATTCCTTCCACGTTCTGCCGCGCATCGGCGAGCTGGTGGCAAACGATGCAGAAAGTTACCGTTATCTGGCCGAATCCATCCGAATGCACCCGGATCAGGACACGCTGAAAGCGATGATGCAGGATGCGGAGTTTGAAAACGTGGAATACTTCAATATGACGGCGGGTGTCGTCGCGCTGCATCGTGGTTACAAGTTCTGAGTGGAGGTTTCCCGTGCCCATTAAACCCTTAGTCACCGCAGGCATCGAGAATGTACTGAATGCCTTTCTGTATCGCGCCCCGGCGCTGAAAACCGCACGTCAGCGGCTTAACGGAAAGGTGCTGCGTATCGTTTTAAAAGAGTTCTCGACGCCGCTTGTGCTGGTCTTCAGCGAACGCCAGCTTGACGTTCTGGGGGAGTGGGAAGGCGAGGCTGACTGCTCGGTGATTACGCACATGAGCGTATTGCCAAAACTGCGTGACCGTCAGCAGATGACGGCGCTTATTCGCAGCGGTGAGCTGGAGGTCGAGGGCGATATTCAGGTGGTACAGAACTTCGTTGCACTCAGCGATCAGGCTGAATTTGACCCCGCGGAACTGCTGGCGCCCTATATCGGCGACATCGCGGCTGAAGGGATAAGCAAAACGCTGCGCACGGGTTCCACTTTCCTGCGTAAAGGCCTGCTCCGTCAACAGCGCTATGCTGCCGAGGTGTTGACCGAAGAGTGGCGTATGGCGCCTGGGCCTTTAGAAGTCGCCTGGTTTGCAGAAGAGACCGCGGCAGTTGAGCGCGCAGTTGATGCGTTAACCAAACGGCTTGAAAAACTGGAGGGCAAATGACGCCTGGTGAAATTCGGCGCCTCTATTTTATCGTTCGCACCTTTTTGAGCTACGGGCTCGACGAGCTTATCCCCAGAATGCGTATCACCCTGCCGCTTCGGCTTTGGCGTCGCACGCTGTTCTGGATGCCGAATCGCCATAAGGATCAGGAGCTGGGCGCACGCCTGCGTCTTGCGTTGCAGGAGCTGGGACCGGTCTGGATCAAGTTTGGGCAGATGCTCTCAACGCGTCGCGACCTTTTCCCGCCGCAGATTGCCGATCAGCTCGCGCTATTGCAGGACCGCGTCGCTCCGTTTGACGGAGAGAGAGCGAAGAAACAAATCGAAGAAGCGATGGGCAATATCCCCATCGAGACCTGGTTTGATGATTTCGACATTCAGCCTCTGGCCTCTGCCTCTATTGCGCAGGTTCACACCGCGCGCCTGAAGGAGAATGGCAAAGAGGTGGTCATTAAGGTGATTCGCCCGGATATCCTGCCGGTTATCAGAGCGGACATGAAGCTGATCTATCGCCTGGCTCGCTGGGTGCCGCGTCTGTTGCCGGATGGCCGCCGTCTGCGTCCGCTGGAAGTGGTACGGGAATACGAAAAAACGCTCATCGATGAACTTAACCTGCTGCGTGAATCGGCGAACGCCATTCAGCTGCGTCGAAACTTTGAAGACAGCCCGATGCTGTATGTTCCTGAAGTTTATTCTGACTACTGCAGTCAGAACATGATGGTGATGGAACGTATCTACGGCATCCCGGTCTCGGACGTGGTAGCGCTGGAAAAACAGGGCACCAACATGAAGCTGCTAGCCGAGCGCGGCGTGCAGGTCTTCTTTACTCAGGTTTTCCGCGACAGCTTCTTCCATGCTGACATGCATCCGGGCAACATTTTCGTCAGCTATGAGCACCCGGAAGACCCGAAGTACATAGGCATCGACTGCGGTATTGTCGGCTCGCTGAATAAAGAGGATAAGCGTTATCTCGCCGAGAACTTTATCGCTTTCTTCAATCGCGACTACCGTAAGGTGGCCGAACTGCACGTGGATTCAGGCTGGGTTCCACCAGATACCAACGTGGAAGAGTTTGAATTTGCGATCCGTACCGTCTGTGAGCCAATTTTTGAAAAGCCGCTCTCAGAGATCTCTTTCGGGCATGTTCTGCTCAACCTGTTCAACACCGCACGCCGTTTTAATATGGAAGTGCAGCCACAATTAGTTTTACTTCAGAAAACATTACTTTACGTTGAGGGCGTAGGCCGCCAGCTCTATCCTCAGTTAGACTTGTGGAAAACCGCGAAACCGTTCCTCGAATCCTGGATTAAGGATCAGGTCGGTATTCCAGCCCTGGTTCGCTCGCTTAAAGAGAAAGGCCCGTTCTGGATTGAAAAAATGCCAGAAATTCCTGAACTGGTTTACGACAGTTTGCGTCAGAGCAAGAACCTTCAGCACAGCATGGATAAAATCGCGCACGAGCTTCAATCCAGTCGCGTGCGTCAGGGGCAGTCCCGCTATCTCTTCGGAATTGGCGCGACGCTGCTGATAAGCGGCACGTTGCTGTTGATCAATCGTCCGGACTGGGAAATGATGCCAGCCTGGATTATGGCTGCCGGTGTGGTTGTCTGGCTTGCTGGCTGGCAAAAAACACGCTGAATTAGCGTCGCTATCGAGGGATTGCATACGTATAATGCGATCTGACTAATTAATCATCTATCACTGGGGAACACGCATGGGTGGTATCAGTATCTGGCAGTTAGTGATCATTGCCGTCATCGTTGTGCTGCTGTTCGGCACGAAAAAACTCGGATCAATTGGTTCCGACCTGGGCGCGTCAATCAAAGGCTTCAAGAAAGCCATGAGCGATGATGAGAATAAGCAGGAAAAAAGCGGTCAGGACGCTGATTTTACCGCTAAATCTATCGCCGATAAGCAGGACGAAGCCAAAAAGGAAGAGGCCAAACGTCACGATAAAGAGCAGGTGTAATTCGTGTTCGACATTGGTTTTGGTGAGTTACTGCTGGTCTTTGTGATTGGTTTGATTGTGCTGGGGCCGCAGCGTTTACCCGTTGCGGTAAAAACTGTCGTGGGCTGGGTGCGTGCGCTCCGTTCGCTGGCAACGACCGTGCAGAACGAGCTGGCGCAGGAACTGAAGCTTCAGGAATTTCAGGACAGCCTGAAAAAGGTTGAAAAGGCGAGCATGGATAACCTGACGCCGGAGTTGAAAGCATCCATGGATGAGTTGCGCGAAGCGGCTGAATCCATGAAGCGCTCATACAGCGTTAACGATCCTGAGAAGGCGAGTGATGAAGCAAACACCATCCATAATCCGGTGGTGAAGGGCAGCGAAGAGCAGCGCGAGGGTGTGACGCCTTCCAGCGCGGAGCATCAGGCTGCTTCGCCAGAGCAATCGCCGCAGGAGCCCGAAGTGAAAAAGCAGGTGCCGCCGGAAGAGCCCGTGGTCAAAACGGCTGAGGTAAAACCCGCCGCGCCCGTTTCCGAATCATCCCCCTCGTCGAGTGATAAAGCGTAAACATGGCAGTAGATGATACTCAACCGCTGATTACGCACCTCATTGAGCTGCGTAAGCGTCTGTTAAACTGCATTATTGCGGTTTTCCTCATTTTTTTATGTCTGGTCTATTTTGCCAACGATATCTATCAGGTGGTTTCCGCACCGCTGATTAAGCAGATGCCGCTGGGCGCAACGATGATTGCAACGGACGTTGCCTCGCCGTTCTTTACCCCGATCAAGCTGACCTTCTGGGTGTCGTTGATTGCCTCTGCGCCGGTCATTTTGTATCAGGTCTGGGCATTTGTGGCACCCGCGCTGTACAGGCATGAACGCAAGCTGGTTATTCCGCTGCTGGTGTCCAGTTCGCTGCTGTTTTATATCGGTATGGCGTTCGCCTACTTCGTTGTCTTCCCGCTGGCCTTCGGCTTCCTGACGCATACCGCGCCGGAAGGGGTACAGGTGTCGACGGACATCGCCAGCTACCTCAGCTTCGTGATGGCGCTGTTTATGGCCTTTGGTGTCGCCTTCGAGGTGCCCGTCGCGATAGTCCTGCTCTGCTGGGTGGGGGTGACCACGCCTGACGATCTGCGTAAGAAGCGCCCGTACATCCTGGTAGGGGCATTTGTCGTAGGTATGCTGTTAACGCCACCGGACGTCTTCTCGCAAACCTTACTGGCCATACCCATGTACTGCCTGTTTGAAGTCGGCGTATTCTTCGCTCGTTTCTACGTCGGAAAGGGGCGTACCCGGGACGAAGAAGACGAGCCGTCTGAAGAGACCACTAAAGAATAAAACCAACCGCCCGTCAGGGCGGTTGTCATATGGGGATACGTATGTTTGATATCGGGCTTAACCTGACCAGCGCCCAGTTTGCGAAAGACCGCGATGAGGTGGTGGCGCGCGCCTTTGCCGCCGGCGTGAACGGGCTGTTACTGACGGGAACAAATCTGCATGAGAGTGAGCAGGCACGGCAGCTGGCGCAACGCTATCAACACTGCTGGTCCACCGCAGGCGTGCATCCTCATGACAGCAGCCAGTGGACGCATGAAAGCGCTGAGGCGCTTCATCGTCTGGCGGCTACGCCAGAAGTGGTTGCCATTGGCGAATGCGGGCTTGATTTCAACCGTAACTTCTCGACGCCTGAAGAGCAGGAGAAGGCATTTACCGCCCAGCTCGCGCTGGCTGCAGAGCTGGGGATGCCGGTGTTTATGCACTGTCGCGATGCGCATGAACGTTTTCTGGCGCTACTGGACCCCTGGCTGGAGAAACTGCCAGGCGCGGTGTTGCACTGCTTTACGGGCTCCCGTCAGGAAGCGCTGGATTGCCTGAACCGCGGGCTTTACTTGGGTATCACGGGCTGGGTGTGCGATGAGCGTCGTGGGCTGGAGCTGCGCGAGCTGTTATCCGTAATCCCGGCCGATCGTTTGTTGCTGGAAACGGATGCGCCGTATCTGTTGCCCCGGGATATGCAGCCCAAACCGGCATCACGACGTAACGAACCGGCTTATCTGGGACACATTGCTGAGCGAGTGGCGTACTGGCGCGGGGAAGATGCGCAGTGGCTGGCAGCCCAAACCGATGACAACGTGCGTCGTCTGTTCGGCGTGCAGTTCTAAACTTTGCGGAAATCGGTGTTTTTAACGCTCTGCAACACCTCTTTGTTCAGCAGGTTGAGCAGCAGCATAGAACGCGCTTCACCGTCTGGTTCAGCGAAGATGGCCTGTAACCCTTCAAAAGCGCCTTCGGTGATCACCACGCTGTCCCCGGCATAAGGGGTTTCCGGATCGGTAATATCTTCAGGCTGCTGGTAGACAGAGAGCTGATGAATAACCGATGACGGTACTCTTGCCGGATGGGCGCCAAAACGCACAAAATGGCTGACGCCGCGCGTGGCGCTGATCGTCGTGGTGTGGATCACTTCGGGGTCGAACTCAACGAACAGATAGTTCGGGAACAGAGGCTCACTGACGGTCGTGCGTTTTCCACGCTGCATTTTTTCAAGCGTGATCACGGGCGTCAGGCAGTTAACAGACTGACGTTCAAGATGTTCCTGTGCGCGCTGAAGTTGCCCGCGTTTGCAATACAGTAAATACCAGGCCTGCATAATCACTCTTCCCATTGTTCGGGGCGCAAGCATACCAAAACCCTGGCGGGATCGCTAAGGTGATTATAATGGCGAAAAAGAGAGTAAGTCGTGGAAGTTCACGCTAATTTAACAAAATTACAGCATCACGCGGTCTTACGCCGTATAATGAAGCGCTTACAGAGAGGCCATGATTAACTGCATGAAATACCACGATCTACGCGACTTCCTGGCGCTGCTGGAAAAGCAGGGCGAACTCAAACGCATTACGCTTCCTGTTGATCCGTATCTGGAAATGACAGAAATCGCTGACCGCACCCTGCGCGCGGGCGGCCCGGCGTTGCTGTTTGAAAACCCAAAAGGCTACGCCATGCCGGTACTGTGCAACCTGTTTGGCACACCTCGCCGCGTGGCGATGGGCATGGGGCAGGAAGATGTCACGGCGCTGCGTGAAGTGGGCAAACTGCTGGCCTTTCTGAAAGAGCCGGAGCCGCCAAAAGGGTTCCGCGACCTGTTCGACAAGCTGCCGCAGTTTAAGCAGGTGTTGAATATGCCCACCAAACGCCTGCGCGGCGCGCCATGCCAGCAAAAAGTGCTGGAAGGCGATGCAGTTGATCTGACCAAAATTCCCATTATGCAGTGCTGGCCTGAAGATGCCGCACCGCTGATTACCTGGGGCCTCACCGTGACGCGTGGGCCGCATAAAGAGCGTCAAAACCTCGGCATTTATCGCCAGCAGCTGATTGGCAAGAACAAGCTCATCATGCGCTGGTTGTCCCACCGCGGTGGCGCGCTGGATTTCCAGGAGTGGTGCGCGGCCCATCCGGGCGAACGCTTCCCGGTTTCCGTCGCGCTGGGTGCCGATCCGGCAACCATTCTGGGCGCGGTGACGCCTGTTCCTGATACGCTGTCGGAATATGCCTTTGCAGGGCTGCTGCGCGGCACCAAAACCGAAGTGGTGAAGTGCATCTCCAATGACCTGGAAGTGCCAGCCAGCGCAGAGATCGTGCTGGAAGGTTACATTGAACAGGGCGAGCTGGCACCCGAAGGGCCGTACGGCGACCACACCGGCTATTACAACGAAGTGGATAACTTTCCGGTATTCACCGTCACGCACATTACCCAGCGTGAAGATGCCATTTATCATTCAACTTACACTGGCCGCCCACCGGATGAACCGGCGGTACTTGGCGTGGCGCTGAACGAAGTGTTCGTGCCGATCCTGCAAAAGCAGTTCCCGGAAATTGTTGATTTTTATCTGCCGCCGGAAGGGTGTTCGTATCGCCTGGCGGTGGTGACGATGAAGAAGCAGTATGCCGGTCACGCTAAGCGCGTGATGATGGGCGTATGGTCTTTCCTGCGCCAGTTTATGTATACCAAGTTTGTGATTGTCTGCGATGATGACGTCAATGCCCGCGACTGGAATGACGTCATCTGGGCCATCACCACGCGTATGGATCCGGCGCGTGATACGGTGTTAGTGGAAAACACGCCGATTGATTATCTGGACTTTGCCTCGCCGGTTTCCGGCCTTGGTTCAAAAATGGGACTGGATGCCACGAACAAATGGCCTGGCGAAACCGACCGTGAATGGGGTCGCCCGATCGAAAAAGATCCTGCCGTGACCGCGCGAATTGACGCGATCTGGGACGAGCTGGCCATAATGAATAACGGTAAGGCAGAATAAGACCGTTTAGCCCTATAGACTTCCCGACAGAGAGAGCGAATGACAACCTTAAGCTGTAAAGTGACGTCGGTAGATGCTATTACCGACACCGTATATCGCGTCCGTTTGGTTCCTGAAGCGGCATTCTCATTCCGTGCCGGTCAGTACCTGATGGTCGTGATGGACGAGCGTGATAAGCGTCCTTTCTCTATGGCCTCAACGCCAGCAGAGAAGGAATTTATTGAGCTGCATATTGGTGCGTCTGAGCTTAACCTGTACGCGATGGCCGTGATGGATCGCATCCTGAAAGAGCGTGAAATCGTGGTCGATATTCCTCATGGCGAGGCCTGGCTGCGTGAAGACGAAGACCGTCCGCTGATCCTGATTGCCGGTGGTACAGGCTTCTCCTATGTCCGCTCTATTCTGTTGACGGCGCTGGCGCGTAATCCAAATCGCGATATCACCATCTACTGGGGCGGCCGTGAAGAGAAGCACCTTTACGATCTGTCTGAGCTGGAAGCGCTGAGCGTCAATCATCCAAACCTGCGCATCGAGCCGGTCGTCGAGCAGCCGGAAGAGGGCTGGCGCGGGCGCAGCGGCACGGTGCTGACTGCGGTATTGCAGGATCACGGAACGCTGGCCGGGCACGATATCTACATTGCCGGTCGCTTTGAAATGGCGAAAATTGCCCGCGACCTGTTCTGCAACGAGCGTGACGCGCGGGAAGATCGTCTGTTTGGCGATGCGTTTGCGTTTATCTGATTGTGAGACCCGCTTCGGCGGGTTTTTTACGCTCGGGCAATAGCGCTGGTGAAAATTTAACCTTGAAATGGGCGGCGCATTGCCGTTATTCTTGTTCCCGTTAAATTTCGCCCTCAGGAGCGCCCCCCAAAAATGAACAAACACGACTGATGAATTTCGATCCTTGCTCAACGCATCGCGTCGGCAGGGGATGTTTTGATTTCATTCAGGAGTGCTTATGGCTCATTTTGCGCAATCCCCCTCTTTTATTTTGCATCAGGTCACCTGTCAGTTTGCGACGGGCGATATCCTTTTTGGTCCACTGAATCTTTCTCTGGATGCGTCAGTGTGTGCGCTGGTTGGCCGCAACGGCAGCGGTAAAACACGCCTTCTGCGTCTGCTGGCAGGGGTTGATGAACCCGCCAGCGGTCACATTGAGCGCTTTGGTACACACGTCTATGTGGCGCAGCAGCAGGATATTTCTGCGGATACGACTCTTGCCGGACTGCTTGGTTACGACGCGATCTTTGCGGCGCGCACGCGCATCGACGGCGGTCATTATGAACCCGACGATCTCGACACGCTCGATGGTTACTGGGATCTGGCTGAACGGCTAAGCCAGGCTTTTATCGCTGCAAAACTTCCCTCTTTTGAGCCGAACAAACGCGCGGCAGAGCTAAGCGGCGGCGAGCGCATTCGTGCCTTGCTGTGCGGCGCATTCACCGCGGATGCTGATTACCTGCTGCTGGACGAACCGACCAACCACCTCGACAGGCAAGGCCGCGTGTGGTTCTACGAGCAGCTTTCCCGGTATCAGGGCGGGGTGCTGGTGGCCTCTCACGACCGTGAGTTGCTGGCCCAGGTACCGCGTATCCTTGAACTGAGCGCGTTGGGCTTGCGCAGCTACGGCGGAAATTATGCTGACTATCGAACCCAGCGTAATGCTGAGCAACTGGCTGCCCGCGCCGCGCTGGAGCATGCTGCCACCGAACGCAAGCGTACCCGCGCCCGTATGCATAAAGAGCATGACGACAGCCAGCGTCGTTCGGCCAAAACGCTTCGCACGGTCGACAGCCTTAACATCGCCTCGTTTGAACGGGTCAAATACAAAGGGGCGGCGAAAGAGCGGATTGGTTCCTGGAAAAAACAGCATAGCGATCAAAATCATGCCCTGAACGCTGCGGTCAACCAGGCACGCGAGCGGGTTGAAGAGGATAACGCGGTGATGTTTACCCTGCCGGGCAGTGAAATCCCGGAAGGAAAACAGGTGCTGGTGCTGGAAGAACTGGTGCTTCCGCACGTGCCTGTCTCCCCGATAAACTGGCGAATGGATGGCCCGATGCGCGTGGCGCTACGCGGGCCGAACGGCTGTGGGAAATCCACGCTGTTGAAAGTGATGTTGGGCGAAACCGCCCCTGTTACGGGAACCTGTAAGGTCTCCGTCAGATGTGCTTATCTCGATCAGCATCTTTCCCGGCTGGATCTGTCGCAGTCGGTGATGACACACCTTAGCCTGGGCAATACGCCGCTCGAAGAGGGGGCGCTGCGTACCCGTTTAGCGCAGGTTCAGCTGGGCGCAGAGAAAGTGACACTTCCACTGGCCGATCTAAGCGGCGGCGAGCGCCTGAAGGCCGCACTGGCCTGCGTATTGTGGCGTGAAGCGGCAACGCAGCTGTTGCTTCTGGATGAGCCGACCAACCACCTCGATCTGGCTTCCGTTCAGGCCATTGAAGCGGCCCTGGCCGATTATCCCGGCGCGCTGCTGGTGGTGTCGCACGATGAAGCGTTTTTAGCAGGATTAAAGCTGACGCATGAGCTGGTGTGGGAAGAGTCGGGATGGCGATGTGAAAGCCTCTAAACACAAGCCCCCGCAAGGGCGGGGGCAAACAAACTTTATCAGGCTAACTGCTTGCGAAGGTCAGGGTTTGCCTGTATCAGGCGCATCAGCTTTAGCTCGGCTGGGGTAGGTTTTTCACGCTTTGACTCCCACTCCAGCACCATCGCTACGCTGACACCCATCGCTCTTGCGAATTCATCTGTTTTCAGGCCCGACCCTTTGCGTAAACGCTCAAATTCACTAAAAGGATTGGACTTTTGATTCAGGGTAACCGTCGGCGGTACATCTTTAAAAATAATCTGTTCCAGGCTGCTCAGCAGCTCAAACTCAGGATCTTTTAATTCCATTGAGAACTCCTCATAAATCACACATCGGGATCATGAACATCAGAGAGCATGTTAAGAATAGTCCCTAAACCAAACACAGGATCGTCACGGTTGTGATTAATTGTGCGATAACGATCGCTTTACCCGTTTCAGCTATATGGATAGTTATGCTAATTACCTGATTAATCATATGTAGGGATGCACAGGTATTTTTTTGTAAATAGTCAGTACAAAAACGGCAATACCCGTTTTGCATGAAAACTCTATCTTGCAAGGCTGACCTGGACTATCCTTGTCAGCGTTGGGCACGCGTGTGCCGGTGTGCGCTTTTTGGGTGAAAGGAGTAATAAAATGGCGACAGGAAAGTCCTGCTCTCGCTGGTTTGCGCCTATTGCGGCGTTGTTGATGGTTGTTAGCCTGAGTGGGTGTTTCGATAAAGAAGGCGATCAGCGCAAAGCGTTTATCGATTTTTTACAGAATACAGTGATGCGTAGCGGCGAGCGTTTACCAACGCTGACTGCGGATCAGAAAAAACAGTTTGGTCCATTCGTGTCGGATTACGCCATTCTGTATGGCTATTCACAGCAGGTAAGCCAGGCGATGGATTCGGGCATTCGCCCGGTCGTGGATAGCGTCAATGCCATTCGCGTTCCACAGGATTATATGACCCAGCGCGAACCGCTGCGCCAGTCCAACGGCGCCCTTGGGGTGCTGAGCCAGCAGTTGCAAAATGCCAAAATGCAGGCTGATGCGTCGCGCTCCGCGTTGAAGCAGGACGAGGATCTCAAGCCGGTTTATGACCAGGTGTATGAGAAAGTCGTGACCAAGCCGTCAAACGCCTTGCAACCACTGATCCCGGCGGCGCAGGTCTTTACTCAGCAGCTGGTTCAGGTGGGTGACTTTATTAATGAGCAGGGTACGCAGGTGAGCTTCGTCTCTAACGGTATCCAGTTCCCGACCTCCCAGCAGGCGAGTCAGTACAATACGCTGATTGGGCCGCTGGCGTCCCAGCATCAGGCCTTTAGCCAGGCCTGGAGCGCAGCGGTCGCTGCAACGGAATAAGAAAAACCCCCGCTTCGGCGGGGTTTTTTTATGCATGATGAAAATAACGCTTGTCATTCTTCTACCATATCGGTATAACTATGTTCGTCGGTTTGTTACACAGACCTAAAGCAGTTTAGTAAAGCAGTCCAGATTGTTATCCATAGATACCCTTCGTAGTGACCCTTCCTTCATCGCTTAAAAATCTGTAACGCAATCCATCAAGCCGGAAGGCACAATATATTTGTTAATAAGGTAATTTCTATGTCTGCTAAAATGACTGGTCTGGTAAAATGGTTCAACGCTGATAAAGGTTTCGGCTTCATCACTCCTGACGATGGCTCTAAAGACGTGTTCGTACACTTCTCTGCTATCCAGAACGATGGCTACAAATCTCTGGATGAAGGTCAGAAAGTTTCCTTCACCATCGAAAGCGGCGCTAAAGGCCCAGCAGCTGGTAACGTTGTAAGCCTGTAAGCTTCCAACCCAGTAGCACAAAATTCAAAAACCCGCCTTCTGGCGGGTTTTTTCGTTTCTACTGTTGTATCTGCGGGTTAACGCAGTTCTTGTCCACTTTACCGCCGAGCGCGGCAATCAGGTTATCCACGGCGGTCGCCGCCATGTTGTAGCGTGTTTCATGAGTTGCAGAGCCGATGTGGGGCAGGGCGACGACGTTTGGCATGTTCAGTAGCGGAGAATCCACCGGCAGTGGCTCCTGTTCAAACACGTCCAGACCGGCGGCGTGGATCTCACCGTTTTGCAGTGCCTCAATCAGCGCCTTCTCATCGACCACCGGACCACGACCCGCGTTGATGAAAATGGCCGATTTCTTCATCTTTTCAAACGCCGCCCTGCCGATGAGATGACGCGTTTCATCCGTCAGCGGCAGGATCAGGCAGACAAAGTCGGCTTCCTGCAACAACGTATCAAGCTCGCAGTAACGGGCGTTGAAACGTTCTTCAGCTTCAGCGTGATGACGGCGTGCATTATACAGAATGGGCATGTTGAAGCCGAAATGGGCGCGCTGTGCCAGCGCCAGACCGATACGGCCCATCCCAACAATCCCCAGCGTTTTGCCATGTACGTCCACGCCGAACCAGTCCGGGCCAATGCTTTTCCTCCATTCGCCCGCTTTCACGCGCTCAGCCACCTCCACCACGCGACGAGCAGTGCTGAGCACCAGCGCCATCAGCGTGTCGGCGACGGTTTCCGTCAGAGCATGTGGCGTGTGCATCAGCAGGATGTTGCGCGCGTTAAGCGCATCCACGTCGAAATTGTCGTAGCCCACAGAAACGGTTGAGGTTGCACGAAGCTTCGGCATTTTCTCCAGTAGCGCTGCATCCACCTTTTCGCTTGAACCCAGCAGGCCCTCGGCGCAGGCAAACGCGTCGGCGTGCTGTGCCACGGTTTGCGGGCTGAGGTTCTTTACCCGGGTAACGGTAAAGTGTTCCTCCAGGCGTTTTTGCAGATCTTCAGGCAGTGCTTTGTACAAAATGACGGACGGCTTCATGCTAATCTCCGTTGATTTAAAAGGATTCAGGCGTGGCGTGCGCCGACGGGTAGCTGTTGATTATTAGCAGGCTTAACGATCAGAGTAAGCCATACCGAGGCAAAAAGCGCCACCCCCATAAAGATGTAAGAAGCTGAAGGGCTGCCGGTGGCGCCGTTCAGATAGCCCACAAACCACGAGCCAAAGAACGAACCCAGCGCACCCATACTGTTGATCAGCGCCATCGCGCCCCCTGCGACGTTACGCGGCAGCATTTCCGGGATGATGGCAAAGAACGGACCATACGGGGCATACATGGCCGCACCCGCAATCACCAGCAGCGTATACGAGGCCCAGAAGTGGTTCGCGCCTATGGCCCAGGAACCAATGAAGGCAAAAGCAGCGATCAGCAGGAGTGGCCAGACGAACAGCTTACGGTTTTGCAGCTTGTCCGATGCCCAGGAGACGATAATCATCGCGATGGTTGCAGTCAGGTAAGGCACTGATGACAGCCAGCCCACTTCCACCATGCCAAGGTTTTCACCGCCGCTGCGGATAATCGACGGCAGCCACAGAACAAAGCCGTACACGCCAATACTCCAGGTAAAATACTGTGCGCACAGTAGAATAACGTTCCGGGAGCGGAAGGCTTCGCCGTAGTTACGCACCGCTTTCAGCCCCTGCTGCTCTTTATCCAGCTGCGCCTGGAGTGCGGCTTTTTCGTCTTCAGAAAGCCATTTTGCCTGGGCTGGCTTATCTTTCACCAGCACCCACCAGCAGAAGGCCCAGATAATCGCGGGAACCCCTTCGATGATGAACATCTCGCGCCAGCCGAAGGACTGGATCAGATAGCCGGAAACCACCGACATCCACAGCACGGTGACCGGGTTACCGAGTATCAGGAACGTATTGGCACGTGAACGCTCAGATTTTGTGAACCAGTTGCTGATGTAAATCAGCATTGCTGGCATGACGGCCGCCTCAACCACGCCGAGAATAAAGCGAATAGCCGCCAGAGCAGGAATGTTATTCACCACGCCAGTCAGCGATGCACATGCACCCCATAAGATCAGGCAGATGAAAATGAGCTTTCGCACGCTGCGGCGTTCAGCGTAAATCGCGCCGGGGATCTGGAAGAAGAAATAACCCAGGAAGAAGAGGGCGCCCAGCAGGGAGGAGACCCCTTTGGTGATCCCGAGGTCTTCGTTGATCCCGGCGGCGGATGCAAAACTGAAGTTGGCACGATCCAGGTACGCCAGGCTGTACGTGATAAACACGATTGGCATGATGTACCACCAGCGTTTTACTGCATTGGTCGAACTGTTCATAGGCTTGCCTCTGTTGTTGAGGTTGTTGCCGCCGTTGTCTGTAGGGTACACGGTGGCTTAATTATCTGGTGCGGATTGCTGCCCTCACCCTGGCCCTCTCCCACAGGGAGAGGGAATTCAGATTCCGAGCTCTGCTCGTGTTGGTAATCCTTCGCTGTCGCCCTGCACCTGAATCGCCAGCGAACCAATTTTGTTGCCTCGCGCCACGGCCTGCGACAGCGGTTTGCCCTCCAGCAGGGCGCTGATGATCCCGACGGCAAACCCATCGCCCGCACCCACGGTATCGACCACGTTATCGACTTTTACCGCAGCGACGGCGCCTTGCTCGCCGTCGGCAGTTTTGAACCATGCACCGTCAGCACCGGTTTTCAGCACCACGGCTTTTACTCCTTTGTTGAGGTAAAAATCAGCAATGCCTTCCGGCGTGCTCTCGCCAGTGAGGATCATTCCCTCTTTTACCCCCGGCAGTACCCAGTCCGCCTGAAACGCCAGTCGGTTGAGTTTCTCAACCATCTCCGCTTCGCTTTTCCACAGCACCGGACGCAGGTTTGGATCAAAGGAGATCGTTTTGCCCTGCGCTTTCATTGCCGAAGCGGCATGATCGAGTAAATCGTACGAACTGGCCGAGAGCGCCGCCGCCACGCCGCTCAGGTGCAGGTGGCGCGCGGAGGAGAAATACGCGGGGTGATAATCATCCACGGAGAGATGGCTTGCCGCTGAGCCTTTACGGAAATACTCCACGATGGGATCGGTTCCATTTTCAACTTTAGATTTCAGCTGAAAACCCGTCGGGAAGCGTCCGTCGAGGGTCACGCCTGCGGCATCAATGCCCTCTTTTTTCAGCGAGTCGAGTACGAAATGGCCAAAGCTGTCATTTCCCACGCGGCTTACCCAGCCAACATTCAGCCCCAGCCGCGCAAGGCCGGTAGCAACATTCAGCTCAGCACCTGCAACGCGTTTGATAAAGTGCTCCACTGCGCTCAGCTCGCCTGTTTCGGTGGCGACAAACATCGCCATGGCCTCGCCGATGGTGATGACATCCAGCGTCTTGTGCATGGTTTACTCCTCGCGCAGCAGGTTGACGTAATGGCGGGTGACGGCGGTGAGATCCGTCCCTTCCAGCGGAAATTCGATACCGCGTGGCGCATCGGCAGGGAGTTGATTAAGCAGATCCCGCCAGCGAGAATCGGTCTGATCCGGCGCGACGGCGCGGAATTGCGCCTTATGCGGGATCGCGGCCTTCACATGAATGTAGCTCACGGCGGGAGCCAACTGACGTGCAGCCTCTTCCGGGGAGTCGCCAACCCACAGCCAGTTGCCCATATCGAACGTCAGCGTGACCGGCAGTGCCATTACCCGGCAGGCGGCTTTGAAGCGCTGCATCGGAGCGAGCTGACCGCAGTCGGTCTGGTCGTTTTCCACCACCAGCGTCATGCCGCTTTCATCCAGCAGTACGCGCAGGGCTTCAAGCTGTTGTTTGTCGCTGAAATGGCCCAGCGAGACTTTAAGCCACAGGGCGTTCAGGGTGCTGGCTTCGCTAAGGTAGCGCGGAAGATCCGGGTTGAGGGTTCCATCGGGCATAAACAGGGGGGCCGGGGCGGAGTAGCACGCCAGTAAACCCAGCAGTTCAATGGACTCGCCGAGCGCAGGCAGGGCCATTAACTCGTCGCTGCTGAAGAGCTCGCGGCGGATTTCAACGCCATCAGCCCCTGCGCCGGCAATAACGGGAAGCATCGCCCGTTGACCGCCTGCTTGTCGCACCTGATCCGCGCCATACGCGGCGGTGACCACCATAATTTTCCTGCTCATTTCCTGACTCCAGGGCGTAATCGATAGTATTACGCTAGATGGAACCGGTTCCAAAGAAAAGATCGGGATGCTGAATTTATGATCGCTGTCACGAAGGGGAATTTAACGGGCAGTAGAGCCGCGAACGATCAGCTCGCCAGAAAAAACCTGCTCGCGTACGGCGTCGCGTGTGCCTTCAATGCGGCGAACCACTTGTTCAACCGCGGCATAGCCGATCTGCCAGGTGGGTTGTTTGAGGGTGGTAATGCCTACGCCAGCAAGTTCAGCCCACTCCAGTTCATCAAAGCCGAGTAAGCCGATGTCGCTGCCCCAGTGCAGGCCAATGCGTTTAAGCGAGCGGGCAACCTGAAGCGTCAGCGCCCCGTTCGCGGAGATCACCGCTTTGCGCATACCCCGATGGCGGGTATGGAACTGGCGCAGGGTATTATCCAGCTGACCGGCTTCATGGAGGGAGATTTCGGCATTTTCGGCGATCACACCGGGATAACGCGCCAGCGTGGCACGAAATGCAGCCAGGCGGTCGCGGCGGGTGTTAACCATACCCAGCGGTTCGCTCAGGAACAAAATGGCTTCGAAACCCTGTTCAATCAGATGTTCGGTGGCAGTGGTGGCCGCCTGGGTGTTATCCAGCCCGACCACATCGCAGGCAAATTCCGGGATTTTGCGGTCAATAAGCACCATCGGCAGCGACGATTGTTGCAGGCGATTCAGTCCCTCTTCGCGCATCCCGACGGCATTGACCACGATCCCTTCCACCTGATAGCTGCGCAGCAGATCGAGGTAGTGCAACTCCTGATTAACTTCGTTATTGGTGTTACAGACCAGCGGGGTAAAGCCTTTCTCACGGCACGCCGCCTCAATGCCGCTGAGGACGTTAACGGAGTAAGGGTTGGTGATATCGGCGATGATGAGGCCAATCAGACGGGTACGACCCCGCTTGAGGCCGCGCGCCATCAGGCTGGGACGGTAGTCGAGATCGGCAATGGCCTGTTCAATTCGCGCCAGCAGTGCATCGGAAAGCAGGTGTTTCTCGCCGTTGAGGTAGCGTGAAATGCTGGTTTTACCGGTTTTGGCGGCTTTCGCCACGTCGCTGATGGTGGCCCGGGTTGGTTTGCTCATCGCTGATTTCCCTGAATTTAGTGAGAATACCTTAACGGGAAAATCTGACGAATCAAGCAATTTGCCGGGTGGCGGCCTGATGCCCTCACCCCAACCCTCTCCCACGGGAGAGGGCGCAAACACTAAAACGGCAACAGGGTTGCCGTTTTGCTTTTACCTACTGCACAGGGCTCAACGTAATCTCAACGCGGCGGTTCTGCGCTTTGCCTTCCGCCGTGCTGTTGCTGGCGATCGGGTTAGCCGGACCCATGCCGCTGGTGCGGATGCGGTTCGCTTCTACGCCCTGGGTGATCAGCGAGCTGGCCACGGAATCGGCACGCTGCTGCGACAGACGCATGTTCAGATCCTGGCTGCCGGTACTGTCGGTGTAGCCAATCACGTTCACGGCAGTTTTGTTGTACTCTTTCAGCACCGCGGCCACGCCGGTCAGGGTGTTCGCGCCTGCGGGTTTCAGCGTCGCGCTGCTGCTGTCAAAGGTCACGTTGTTTGGCATGTTCAGGATGATGTTGTCACCGCTGCGCGTCACGCTCACGCCTGTACCTTTCATTTTGTCACGGAGTTTTGCTTCCTGCACATCCATGTAATAACCCACGCCGCCGCCCAGGGCTGCGCCTGCCGCTGCGCCAATCAGCGCACCTTTACCGCGATCTTTCTTGGAGGAGGAGAGTGCGCCAACGCCAGCGCCCACCAGGGAACCAATACCCGCGCCAATGCCGGATTTACCCGCTTCGCGTTCGCCGGTGTAAGGGTTGGTTGTGCAGCCTGAAACAGCCAGAGCACCGCTCACCAGAGCGGCAATAACGAGTACGCGTTTTTTCATCTTATTTCCTTAATCCTTTTTATTCTTTGCCACGACGGACGTGGCAGTGGATTATGACGTCCGAATACGGAGAAAATTCAGTGTATAACTCTGAAATTTGTCACAAACGATAAACTGCCTCAATGAAAGGCCGTCATACCTGCACGCAACCAGGAGCGCACGCTTTGAGCACCTCAACAAAAACCATTCTGACCGCCGCCCACTGGGGGCCGATGCTGGTCGAAACCGATGGCGACACCGTGCTGTCGT